>JAOUIM010000436.1 GCA_029884035.1 Aquincola sp.
TTCAGCGGGAACTCGGTGGGCTGGCCACGCTTGTACGAGCTGTCGAACTCCTTGCCGTCGGGAAAGGTGCCGCGATAGTGCACGCGCACGACATCGGTGGCCACGGGCGAGGCGCCGTTTCCTTCCCTGACCGACTTGAAGACGAGTCCGCTCGATGCAGAAGACGCGGCATCGGCAGCGAAAGCGAAGGGGCTTGCGAGGATGACGAGCACGGGTGCGAGGTGGCGAAAGTTCAAAGGGGTTCTCCGAAACGTGTTGAAAAGCCGCGATGATCGCATCGCGACGACTGCCGGCGCCTCTCGCCCTGCCCCATGACGCACAGCGCGCGACGGCGAGGCCCCACGGCGATCGGCCGCCGCCGGGTTGCGAGCCACGTACTACTTTGCCCGACCGTCCCTCAGCCCGGTGATGCGGTTGAAGACAAGGCGGCCCGGTGCATGGTCCACCCGGTCGGCGACGAAGTAGCCGTGGCGCTCGAACTGCAGTCGCGTCTCGGCTTCACAGGAAGCCACGCCCGGTTCGACCCACGCCCGCACCACGCGCTTGCTGTCGGGGTTGACCACGCTCCTGAAGTCGCGACCCTCGGCATCGGGCTGGTCGGCGGTGAACAGGCGTTCGTACAAACGCACTTCCGCCGCCACGGCATCGTGTCCGCTGACCCAGGTGATCGTGCCCTTGACTTTCACCGCATCGGCGCCGGGTGTTCCGCTCTTCGTGTCGGGCACCACCGTGGCCAGCACCGAAGTGACGCGGCCGGCGGCGTCCTTCTCGCAGCCGGTGCATTCCACAACGAGGCCGTACTTCAGGCGCACCTTGTTGCCGGGATACAGACGGAAGAAGCCCTTGGTCGGCGACTCGGCGAAGTCGTCGCGCTCGATCCACACGCGCGGGCCGAGCTCGAAGTGGCGCGTGCCGAGATCGGGACGCTGCGCGTGCGCAGGCGCCTGGCACGGTTCACGGTGCCCTTCGCTGCCGAACACCCTCGACCAGTTCGTGAGCTTCAGCTCGACGGGGTCGAGCACGGCGCAGGCCCGCGGCGCCTGCCCCTCGAGGTCTTCGCGCAGCGCGCCATCGAGCACCGACATGTCGACCCAGATGTTGGTCTTGGACGCGCCCGTGCGTTCGGCCATCGTGCGCAGGCTGGCCGGCGTGTAGCCGCGCCGGCGCAAGCCGAAGATCGTCGGCATGCGCGGATCGTCCCAGCCGTCGACGATGCGCTCGTCGACCATGGCCTTCAACTTGCGCTTGCTCGTGAGCACGCCGTTGACGTTGAGCCGACCGAATTCGTACTGCCTGGGCAGCGGCCGCGCGAGCAAACCCAGTCGTGCCAGATGCTCGAGGAGCCAGTCGTAGAACGGGCGCTGATCCTCGAATTCGAGCGTGCAGATGCTGTGGGTGATGCACTCCAGCGCGTCCTCGATCGGGTGCGCATAGGTGTACATCGGGTACACGCACCAGGCGTCGCCAGTGGCATGATGGGCCGCGTGTTTGATGCGGTAGATCGCCGGGTCGCGCATATTGATGTTGGGCGAGGCCATGTCGATCTTCGCGCGCAGCACGGCCGCACCGTCGGCCAGGCGCCCGCTCTTCATTCCGGCCCAGCGGGTGCGGTTATCGGCCGGGCTGCGGTCGCGGAACGGGCTGTCGGTGCCGGGGGTGTTGAAGTCGCCGCGCGTGGCGCGCATCTGCTCGGGCGTCTGCTCGTCCACGTAGGCCAGTCCGTCGTCGATCAGCGCCTCGGCGGCTCGCGCCATGAAGTCGAAATAGCTGCTCGCGTAGTACAGGTGGCTGACACCGCCCGCGTTCCAGTCGAAGCCCAGCCAGTGCACAGCCTCGATGATCGCGTCGACGTACTCCTGCTCCTCCTTTTCGGGGTTGGTGTCGTCGAAACGCAGGTGGCAGATGCCGCCGTAGTCGGCCGCCAGCCCGAAGTTCAGGCAGATGCTCTTGGCGTGCCCGATGTGCAGGTAGCCGTTCGGTTCGGGCGGGAAGCGCGTGCGGATCCTTGCCGAATCGACAGGCCCGGCGGCGTGGTGCGCCGCGTCGCCGGGCAAGCCGGCGAAGCGACGGCCCTGGAAGCTGCCCTGGGCCAGGTCGCGTTCGATCACCTGGCGCAGGAAGTTGGTCGGCTTGGCAGCGTCGTGTTCGGAAGACATGCGGCGTGAGGGGTGGCGTTGCGGACGATTCTATCGACGCGGCCTATGCCTTTCGGCCGATGCCCGATGCCGCGGGCGCGCACGCCCGATGGGGGACGCGGCGGGCGCATCCGATTCCTACATTGACGCCATGCCGATCGCAGCCGCTCGGCACGAATCGAAGGAAGTGCCATGACCACCCGATACTCCCTGCCGCGCGACGCCCAGCGGGCAGACACCGCGCGCGGTGCCCGCATGCTGGCCTCGCTCGTGCTCGTTGCAACCGTTGTTGCGCTGGCTCTGATCGGGACCATCGCAGCCGGTGAGCGACCCTCGATGGCGACTGTGCCCGCAGAGCAATCCGCGCCGCCCGTTGCGGCGACCGCCGCCTGAGCGCTATGGCGCTGCGCGTGGACTGCCGGGCCTTGTCCGCAGGGCCGCGGCGATTCCGCTGGCGGCCATGATCCCGACGATCATCGCTGCACGGTGGTCGCGGCACCGGCCTGGCGGCCACCGCCACCGCGCCGCCAGGGGGGCACCGGGTCCGCCGACGGCCGTTCGAACGCGTCGAGCGCACCTGCGCGCGGCCGGTCTTGGCCGCCGGAACGGGTTCGCCGTGAAGACTCGAGCACCGTTGAGGGTCGAAGGTGGCTTGCGGGGGCCGCCGCTTGCGTGTGGAATCGGCCCTTTCGCCGCATGACCCCCACCATCGCCGTGCCACGACTGTCCTGCGCCAGCGTCTTGCTGGCGTTCGCGTTGGCGTTTGGCTCGCGCGCCGTCGCCCAGGAGGTCCCGCTCGCTCGCCTGGAGCGCGCGGATGAGGTCGTGGAACTGCAGCAAGCCGTGCGCCGCGGACCAGACGGCGTGTCGCGGATCGAGGCCTTGCCGGACATCCTGCGCAAGCCCGAGGGCGCAGAGCATGTCGAGGGCGTCTACCGCGTCGACCTCGACCTGCCGGCGGGCCGCAGCGGGTGGGCCCTCTACCTGTCGGGCGCGATCGGTCATGTGCGCATGACGGTCAATGGGCAAGTGCTGCTGGACACGATC
>JAOUIM010000435.1 GCA_029884035.1 Aquincola sp.
ATGACCCACGAGAAGCCAGGGGTGCGCACGTCGTCGATCCCGGCCAGATCGGCAAGCGGGTTGTGCGTGAACAGATGGTGCAGGTAGGCACCGATGGCACCACAGGTCCGCACGTGTCGATCGATCTCGGGCAGCGACAGCCGCAGTTGCGCGCCGACGTGGAAGCCCGGCAGGTACACCAGCGGCACGCCGCTGTCGAACAGCACCTGCGAGGCCGCCATGTCCTGCTCGAGATTGAGAGAGAAGTTGATGTGCGGCGCGTGCGAGGGGTAGCCGCTGGTCCAGACGACGACGATGCGTTCGGCGATGTCCGGTGCGGCGATCAGCGCGCTGGCGATGTTGGTTACGCAACCGATCGCCACCACGTACAGCGGCGGCCCGTCGGCCGGCGTGTCGCGCGCCGTGGCGACGAGGTGCTCGACCGCCTCGCTCGGCCGCGGCGTGCGTTCATCGGCCAGGTAGCCGGCGCTGCCGCGCAACACCCGCCCTGCGTGCGGCAGGCGCAGCAACTCGAAGACGCGCACGATCTCGTCGAAGCTGCGTGCCATGCCGTCACGCGGGTGGCAGAACACCGGCCAGTGGCTGATCGCATCGAGCGCCCAGCCGCGGCGTGCGAAGCGGTCGAGCCGCGCGCCGTGTTGGGCGAGCAGCGCAAGGTCGAATTCCGGCGCGCTGGCCGGATCGGCGCGCGCCGCCAGCGCGCGCAGCATCTCCTGCCGCCGGTGCTCGAACGAGAACGGCGCGGCGTACACCGCGACAATGTCCAGGCGCTCGCGCGACAGCAGCGCCCACGCGAGGGCGAACTGATCGTCGATTTCGTTGGCCGCATCGGTGTCGATGACCACGCGTGGACGGGCACGCGGTGGCGCGAGGCGGTGCGTGTACCAGGCGTCCGGCTGGCGCAGGGCAGTCGGTGTCATGCGCCGATGCTACGGCCTGTACACACTCCGCCAGCGCAGTGTGTACAGGCCTTAGGGCACCGTCTCGTAGCGCAGGGCCGTGACGTCGCCGCGCCAGTACGCCCGGCGGCCCTCGGGGGCAAGCCATGCGACCTCGCCGCTCATGGGCACCCGCAGGCCGTCGCGTTCGGCGTAGTTCGACCAGCGGCCCTCCCAGGGCGTCATGACGACGGTCCTGCCGACCGTGCGGCCGCGCGCTTCGGCACGAACCGACTCGATGAGGCCGGTTCGCGCATCGAAGCGGACCAGCAAGGTCGCGGTCACGGCGCCGTCGCGCATCGTCGCGGTGGCGGCGTGGTCGTCCACCGCCGTCCAGCCGACGCCCTGACTCGGCAGCAGCGCCGTCGGGTACCACGCGGCCTCGGCGAACCAGCGCAGGAACTCGCCTTGTGCCACGCCGCCGGGCTCGGGGGTCGTGCCGCGCAAATCGATCAGCGTGAACAGGCCGATCACGGCCGGGTGCAGGATGCCTTCGCCGGCGACATAGGCGTCGTGCACGTGAACGGCCAGACCGGGCACGACCGCAACGCGGCCGTCCCAGACGAAGCCGGGCCGCCGCGTCACCACGCGCTGTGTCGACGTGAACGGCTTCCACTGATCGTCGCCCTCGGCCGCGAGGTTGAACGTGCCGCGATGTTCGATGTCGAGCGCGGCGACGATGGGCTGGCCGTCCTTGAGCACCGCGCGGAAGAAGCGTTGCACCGGCGCCGGCAGGCCGTCGAGTTCGCGCGCCGCGTCATAGTGTGTGGCAAAGGGCGGCAGTTGCGCGGCCTCGAGCCTGTCGATCAGCGCGCGTGTGCTCGCGTTCCAGCGCGCCACGCCGTAGGCCGCCAGCACGATGAACAGCGCGACCAGCGATGCGAGTGCCAAGGCCGTCCACTTGATCCACACCATCACGACGCCTCCGTCACGTTCCACCGCCTGTGGTGAGCAGCGCGAGGATCTCGGCGCGCACCGCTTCGTCGTGTCCGACGAGCAGGTGGCCGCCATGATCGAAGCCGATGAACTTCGCGCCCGGAATGCGACTGGCGGTGTACTGTGCGCCGGCGTAGGTGCCGAAGCCGTCGTCGCGTGCGCTGACCACGAGCGTGGGCACGCGAATCGACTCCAGTGCATACGGGCCGAGACGCTTGCCCAGCCGTGTATCGTCGCGCAGCCCGGCGGCACGGCGCGACACCGGCAGGATGCGCTCGGCCAGGTCGTTCACGCGCGCGCGCTCGGGCTCGCTCGCTGCGGCCACCTGCTCGGGCGGTGTCGCCAGCACGTGGCGGATCAGCGGGTCGCGTGCCACGTGCAATCCGGTCCAGAACAGGAAGTCCGAGCCGAGCAGGCGCAGCAGCAGTGCGTCCTTGTCGTCCGACACCGGTGGTGCGGAATCAGCTACCGTGCCGGGTTTGTAGGTGATCGGCACGACGAGCACCAGCGCGCTGACGCGCTCTGGATGGCGGATCGCCGTCTGCATCGCCGACGGGCCACCGGCGGAGACGCCCATCACCGCGGTCCTGGCGATGCCCAACGCGTCGAGCAGGCAGACATGCGCATCGGCCTGCGCCTCGGGCGAGGCATCGACGGGCCGCGGTGTGCGCAGGTAGCCGAAGCGAGACATCGCGATCACGCGAATGCCGTGCTGCGTGAGCGGGCGAGCCCAGTCCATGCCCTGGTCGTGGCCGCCGCCGCTGCCGTGGATCATCAGCAGGGGGATGCCCGCGCCGGCCTGCTGCACCTCGATCGGGCCGCAGCGCGTGTCGATCAGCTCGCTGCCTTGCGCGGCACGGGCGGCGGCGACGGACAGTTCGCGCTCGAAGCGCGAGCGGATCACCATCGCCGCGATGAGCAAGGTGACTGCAACGATCGCGAGGGCCGCAGCCAATGTCGACGGCCTGGTCATTTCAGGCGATCTCGTCGAATCGGATGCCGTGCACCGTGAACCGACCATAGACGAACGGTCCCTCGGGCCGGTGCCAGATCGCCTCGCCCTGCGTGGGCACGCGGCGGCCGGCGAACTCGCGGCGCTCGCGCATCGGCGTGGACCAGCGCAGGCGCTTGAGTGAGCCGTCGCGCTGTGCCTGGGCACGATCGTCGGAGACGAAGTCCACCAGGTCACCGTCGGCATCGAACACGAGCGTGGCGCGCACGGTGTGCGCTCCATTCGAGAAGGTCACCTCGGCATGGCGAGCGTCGACCTCGCGCCACCGGAATTGCGGGCCGACCAGCGACGACGGA
>JAOUIM010000437.1 GCA_029884035.1 Aquincola sp.
CAGGTGAAGGTCGCCGAGTCCGTAGACGATCGTCTCGTTGGTCGCCGCCACGTGCTCGACCTTCAGGCACGGATCCTCGTCGACGAGCTTGCTGAGGATCTCCCACATGCGCTGCTCGTCGCCATGGCGCTTGGGCTCGATTGCCAGGCCGTGCACCGGCACCGGCAGGCCCAGCGGCTTGAGGTGGATGTGGTCGTCCTCGGCGGCGTCATGCAGCACCGCGTCGTAATGCATCTCGTCGACCTTGGCCACTGCGGCGATGTCGCCCGGCACCGCGCGCGGCACCTCGATATGTTCCTTGCCCTGGAGCATGAACAGATGGCCCACCTTGAAAGGCTTGCGACCGTCGCCGATGTAGAGCAGCGAGTCCTTGGTCACGGTGCCCTGGTGCACGCGGAAGATCCCCATGCGTCCCACGAAGGGGTCGACCGTGACCTTGAAGACATGGGCAAGCACGTGGGCCGCCGGGTCCGGCGATGCTTGCATCGGCTTGGCGGCAGCGCCTTCGCCGTTGAGAAACTCCGGCGGGTTGCCTTCGGTCGGGTTGGGCAGGAGCCGGGCAATGATGTCGAGCAATTCGCCGACGCCGGCTCCGGTGCGGGCCGAGACGAAGCACACCGGGATCAGATGGCCTTCACGCAGTGCCTGCTCGAGCGGCGCGTGCAGCTCGCTGGGGTCGATGTCGCCGTCGTTGAGGTACCGGTCGACGAAGGCGGCGTCGACCTCCACGACCTGCTCCACCAGAGCGCGGTGCGCATCATCGACGCTGCCGAAGTCGCTGTGGCCCTCGCGGCTATAGAAGCAGTCGACCACCTTGCTGCCACCCGCGTCCGGCAGGTTCAACGGCAGGCACTCCTTGCCGAAGGTGGCCTGGATGTCGGCCAGCAGATCGGCGAGCACCGGACCCGCCGCGTCAATCTTGTTGACGATGATCAGCCGGTCGAGGTGGCGCTCGGCCGCGTAGTCCATCATGCGCGCAGCCATCGCGTCGATGCCCCCCACCTTCCAGGTCGCGGCATTGATGACCACTGCCGCGGTCTCGACGGCCTCGAGCGCGGGCAGTGAATGGCCGACGAAGTCAGCCGCACCCGGGGTGTCGATCAGGTGGATTCGCGTGCCGGCGTGGGTGAGGTGCAGGACGGCGGTGTTCAGCGAATGCGCCATCTTGCGCTCGAGCGGGTCGTAGTCGCTGACCGTGGTGCCCCTCTCGAGGCTGCCCGCGGCGCCGATCGCACCGGCCTTGACGAGCAGGGCTTCGGCCAAGCTCGTCTTGCCGGAACTCTGCGGCCCGACGAGGGCCAGTGTGCGGATGCCGGCAGTGTCGATCGCGGCGCCGCCGGCCAGTGCTGGGGTGGGCATGGGGGATCTCCTTTGTTCCAAGATCGAATCCAGCGTACGGGATCGGCCTCGCGGCCACAAGAGCATGCGCCCGGTGATACAAGCGCTTCCATGAGGCGGCGCAAACTGCTGCAGGCGGGACTGGTGACGGGCATCGGGTCGGGGGTGAAAGCCACCGGCACGGGCACGTCGTTGCTCATGCGACCGATGCCGCGCACCGGTGAGCGCCTCCCGGCCGTCGGCCTCGGGACCTGGCTCACCTTCGACGTGCCCACCGCCGACGCACCGGCCCTGGCGCGGTGTCAGGCGGTAGTCGACCGGTTCGTGGCCGACGGAGGTCGGGTGGTCGACTCATCGCCGATGTACGGTCATGCCGAGGCCGTGCTGGGTGAGGTGCTGCCACGTGCGGCGTCCGCGTGCTTCGCCATGAGCAAGGTGTGGACGCCGATCATCCCTTATGGGCCGATGCAGATGCGTCGTTCGATGGCGCTTTGGCGCCGCACCCAGATGGACGTGATGCTCGTGCACAACCTGCTGGCGTGGCAAGGACACCTGAACACGCTGCGGCAATGGCAGCACGAAGGCCTTGTGCGGCATGTCGGCGTATCGACCTCGCACGGCCGTGCACATGACGAGATGAGGGAAATCCTCGGGCACGATCGCATCGATGTGATGCAGATCACCTACAACCCGACCGACCGCAGTGCGGAGCCCCTGCTCGATCTGGCTTCGGCACGTGGTGTCGCGGTGATCATCAACCGCCCTTTCGATGGCGGTGATCTGCTCGACCGCCTTGCGCACGTCCCGCTGCCGCCTGTTGCGGCGGACCTGGGGTGCACGAGTTGGGCCACCTTGGTGCTGAAGTGGGAGCTCGCGCATCCGGCCGTGACCGTGGCGATCCCTGCGACGACGAACACGGAGCACGTGGCGCAGAACCTCGCGGCCTTGCGCGGGCCCTTGCCCGATTTGCGCGAGCGCGAGACGATCTGGCGCGCGATGGCGCCAGCGGTCGGCTGAGCGCGACAGCGCCGGTGCTACTGGAACGCGACTTCGGCGAAGCTGCGCAGCTTGCGGCTGTGCAGCGAGGCCGTGCCGTCCTCGCGCAGCAGTTCGATCGCGCGCATGCCGATGCGCAGATGCTGGTCGACGCGTTCGCGGTAGAACTGGTTGGCCATGCCCGGAAGCTTGATCTCACCGTGCAGCGGCTTGTCGGACACGCACAACAACGTGCCGTAAGGCACGCGGAAGCGGAAACCGTTGGCGGCGATCGTCGCAGACTCCATGTCGAGCGCAACCGCCCGGCTCTGGCTGAAGCGGCGCTCGGGGCCCGGATGCGGCAGCAGTTCCCAGTTTCGGTTGTCGGTGGTTGCGACCGTGCCGGTGCGCAGCACGCGCTTGAGCTCGTAGCCCGAAAGCTGCGTCACATCGGCTACCGCGCGCTCGAGCGCGACCTGAATTTCCGCCAGCGCCGGGATCGGCACCCACAGCGGCAATTCCTCGTCGAGCACATGGTCCTCGCGTACGTAGCCGTGCGCCAGCACGTAGTCGCCGAGCTGCTGCGTGTTGCGCAGGCCTGCGCAATGTCCGAGCATGATCCAGGCGTGCGGTCGCAGCACTGCGATATGGTCGGTCATGTTCTTCGCATTGGCAGGGCCGACGCCGATGTTGACCATCGTGATGCCGGCGCCGTCGGGGCGTACGAGGTGGTAGGCCGGCATCTGCGGCAGGCGCGGCGGTGGCGTGCCCTCGGTGGGGCCGCCCTTGCGGGTGATGACGTTGCCGGGCTCGATGAAGGCGCTGTACTCGCAGGAGACCTCGGCCATCGTCGCATG
>JAOUIM010000438.1 GCA_029884035.1 Aquincola sp.
GGAATCCGGTGCGCCGCGCCGCCAGCCACAGCCCGAGGTCGTCGAGCTTGACGATACCGGCCACCAGGCCGTAGACGCCGACGGTCATCAGTACCGCGATGCCCACCAGCACCGCCACCCGCACCGCCAGTGGCTGGGTAGCTACCGTGCCGAGTGCGATCACGATGATCTCGGCCGAGAGGATGAAATCGGTGCGCACCGCGCCCTTGACCTTGTCGCGCTCGAGCATGACCAGGTCCACCGTGGGATCTTGCAGGGCGCGCAGCAGTTCGGCCTCGTGCGCGGCATCGTGATCGCGGTTGCGCAGCCATTTGTGTGCGAGCTTCTGGCAGCCTTCGAAGCACAGGAACAAGCCACCGATCATCAGCAGCGGCATGACCGCCCACGGCGCCAAGGCGCTGATCGCCAGTGCCGCAGGCACCAGGACGGCCTTGTTCCGCAAGGAACCCTTTGCCACCGCCCACACGACCGGGATCTCACGCTCTGCCCGCACACCGCTGACCTGCTGGGCATTGAGTGCCAGGTCATCGCCAAGGACACCCGCCGTCTTCTTGGTGGCGACCTTGGTCAGGATCGCCACATCGTCGAGCACGGTGGCGATGTCGTCGATCAGGGCGATGAGGCTGCTGGCTGCCATGGTGGTTCAGGCCCCTTGCGGGTCGGCGCTGCAGCTTAGCGCAGCAGCGCTCGTCGGTCCGCGCACCAGGGGCAACAACTGCTTACCGAAAGGCGGGCGGCGTGTGCGAACGATTGGACAAATTTCACGCCGACGCTGGCGTTGTGCCTTGACCGTGGGCTGCGAGCAGCCCTAGCCTTGGCCATATTCGCGGCAAATTGCGCGCCGAATCGGTGGACCCCTTCAAATTAAAGACATGGACCTCCTACTCGACCCGACCCTCCTTGCCGCCCTGATCTGCAGCCTGGCGCTGCTGCTGGCCTTGAGCATGTGGCGCCGGCGCGTGCCGTTGCAGGCGCCCAAGCGCGACGATTCTCTCGACACGGTGCAGGCCTGGCCGCCCCAGGCCGTGCGCGTGATGACCTTGGGCGAACGTCAGGCCTTCGAGGTGCTCAAGCGCGCCCTGCCCGGCCACGTGATCCTGGCCCAGGTGCCACTGTCGCGCTTCATCAGCGTGCCCACCCGCAATCCGTACCAACAGTGGCTGCAGCGCGCCGGGCGCCTGGCAGTGGATGTGCTCGTGTGCGACTTCAGCTCGCGCGCGATCGCGGCCATCGAGGTGCGCACGGCCGAGGAGTCCAAGCGCAGTGCAAAGCGTCATCAGCGCCTGGTCGAGGTTCTGCGCGCCGCCGGCATCACGGTGTACGAATGGAACGAGGACGATCTGCCCAGCATTGCCGAGGTGAGGGACCTGTTCGCCGCCCGGCCCGCTGGCGCGAAGGAACAGGAAGCCCATATCGACGCCCGTGGCAAGCGCCTGATCCCGGTGCCGGAGATTGCCGAGGTGCTCGCCGAAGGCGACACGACCGACTATGGGCAGCTCGAGCCGGTACCCTCGGCCTTCTACGACGACGAGGACGATCTGCCTCATCAACGCAGAATGGCGCGCGCAGCCTGAGGCACGCCACACGGGCGGCGCATCCGATCGAGCGCTGCCACCCGCGCCGCGGGTGAACCTGGCGGGCTTGCGCCCCGAGCTTGCTGGCCAGGACGGGAACGTCCGGGCATGCCATCCCCACGACAATGCAGGGGCTCGGGGTTCGGGGAACAATGGTCGGCTCAGCGCGTCCAATCCGCGGACGTGTGTCCGTCGTCGTAGCAGCGAACCCTCACCGCAGGTTGCGGTGTAAGGCGCAGGCCCTGCGGTCGACAGACAGTCATCGATTCGCAAGCTGCATCAAGGAGATGGCCACCATGACCCGTCGCGACTGGCTCGGATTCCTGTCCACGATCGGACTGGGTTCCACTGCCTCGGCACCGGCTTCGGCGCAAGCCCCGAAGCCGGGCCCTGGCGCCCCGAAGATCGAACCATTGCTGCTCGCCGACGCCGAGTGGCGGAAGCGCTTGAGTCCGGCGCAGTACCACGTGCTGCGCGAGGAAGGCACCGAGCGTGCATTCACCAGCCCGCTGAACGACGAGAAGCGCAAGGGAACATTTCACTGCGCCGGCTGCGACCTTGCGCTGTTCACGAGCGACATGAAGTTCGACAGTGGCACGGGGTGGCCCAGCTTCTTCACGACGCTGCCCGGCACGGTGGGCACCAAGCGCGACTACAAGTTTGGCTGGACGCGCGTCGAATACCACTGCGCGCGCTGCGGCGGCCACCATGGGCATGTGTTCGACGACGGTCCCAAGCCCACGGGGCTGCGCTACTGCAACAACGGCGTGGCGCTCAAGTTCGTGCCGGCGGCCGCATGAGGGCGATCGTGCTGCCTCGCTGGGTCGCCGGTGCGCTCGTCACGATGGGCATCGCTGCCCTTGCAACCCTGAATCTGTCGCAGGCCCAGACCCAAGCCACCGGCCCGGCGCCTGCCGGGCTGGCCAAGGCCACCTTTGCCGGCGGTTGCTTCTGGTGCGTCGAATCGGACTTCGACAAGGTGCCCGGGGTCGTGTCCACGACCTCGGGTTACACCGGCGGGAAGGTCCCCAACCCGAGCTACGAGCAGGTTTCGGCCAAGTCCACTGGTCATGCCGAGGCGGTGGAGGTCGTGTTCGATCCGAAGAAGGTGACCTACGACCAGTTGCTCGAGTATTTCTGGCACACGATCGACCCGACGACCAAGGATCGGCAGTTCTGCGACGCCGGCTCGCCCTACCGCACCGCGATCTTCGTGCACGACGCACAGCAGCTGGCCGCGGCCCAGGCCTCGCTGGGCCAGGTCGAGAAGACCAAGCCGTTCAAGGAGCCGATCGTCACCGAGATCGTGCTGGCCGGTCCGTTCTACGCCGCCGAGGACTATCACCAGGACTATTACAAGAAGAATCCGGTTCGTTACGCCTACTACCGAGCCGGCTGCGGCCGCGACGCTCGCCTGCAGCAGTTGTGGGGTGCCAAGCCGGTGCCGCCTGGGTCCGCAGCCACCTCCAAGTAGGGCGATGCAGCACGGTGGCCAGCGCCCTACACTGGTCGCCATGAAGCTTCTTTCGTGCACCGTTTCCCTGGCCGCGCTGGGTTGCACCGGCGCGATGGCAGCCACCCCTGCAACAGCGG
>JAOUIM010000439.1 GCA_029884035.1 Aquincola sp.
TTACTATACGGTATGAAGTTGAACGAATAAGTTCAATTTTCTTCCGCCTGCCCCGCTGCGCGCAGGCTGCGGTGGCCATGCCCCCACGCTGCGCGGGCTTTTCGGCCGGTCTTGAGGTCAACATGCTCATCGTGCCCAGAGCCCGCTTCGCGGCCGATCAGCAGCAACTGCGCGTGGCCCGCGCCAACGCGAGGGGCGTGTCCACCCGCGCGCCGCTGCACTCTGGCATTCGGCGCGAAGCAGGACGGGGGTCAGGGCGCCCCGGCGCAGCACCGGGCCAGGTTCAGGACGGACCTGGCCGGTGGCGGCAGCGGGCCGACCAGTCCGATGGAGACCCCGAGCACGTACGACGTGTCCTACGGGGTAGCCACGAGGGCAGGCGGCTCGAGGGCCGGCACCACGAGGGTCAGCCCATGCATGTCGACACTCGGTGCCGTTGCGCGGCGAGGCGCATACTGGCCACTTGATTGCAGACAGCAGCGATGGGTGCGACGAGGATGCTTTGGCGCGAAGGCGATGAGCGGCAGTCTCATGCCGGCGGCCGCGGTATCGCGCGCCTTCGCGGGCATCGAAGAAGCTGCGAACTGACGGTGGATCGTGGGCAGGCCAGGCCCGACTTGAATCATCGAGAGTCGCGATCCCTTCATTGTTGAGCCCGGACGCCTGGCGCGCAGACGTCGTTTGTCGATGTCGCGCCATGTGCGCGGTGTGCCGATGCCACCTGCCTGAGTTCTCGTCATGCAGTTGCCAGCCTGCGGAGGGCATGTGAACCCAACGCGCCGACTGTGGATGGCCCTTCACCCCGGCATCGGTCAATTCAGCCTGTTCGGTGGCAGCAACGTTGCGGCGGCGAACGCGGAAGAAGCGCCGCTGCGCGCCGAGCTGTTTTCCGCGGACCAGATGGCGGAGCACGGCACGAGCTTGGCGGCGAGTCACGAGCTGATGTCGTCGAGCGCGCCGGACAGGCTGCTGCCGCGGCTGGCAGCGAACGAGAAATTGCTTGTGCAGGTCTACACGCAGCTCACGCACAGCGCCGAGTTGCAGCTGCGCATGACGCCCGCCGCCGAGTGGTTGCTCGACAACTTCTACTTCATCGAGGAGGAGATCCGCACCGCCAAGCGCCACCTGCCGCCGGGCTACAGCCGCGAGTTGCCGCGGCTGCGCAGCGGGCCGTCGGCCGGCCTGCCCCGTGTCTACGACCTCGCGTTGCAGACCGTGGCACATGGCGACGCACGTGTGGGCCGTGGCACCTTGAGCCGCTTCGTCGCCGCTTACCAGACGGTCAAGCCGCTGCAGCTCGGCGAGCTGTGGGCGGTGCCGATCATGCTGCGCCTGGCGCTGATCGAGAACCTGCGCCGCGTGGCGGTTCGCATTGGCGCCGGCCGCAGCGATCGCAACCTGGCCAATGTGTGGGCCGATCAGATGCTCGACGTGGCCGACAAGAACCCGAAGAACCTGATCCTCGTCATCGCCGATATGGCGCGCTCGGAGCCGCCGATGACCAGCGCCTTCGTCGCAGAGTTGGCCCGCCGGCTGCAAGGACGAAGCGCCGCGCTCGCGCTGCCCTTGACCTGGATCGAACAGCGGCTCGTCGAGCTGGACCAGACCATCGAACAGATGGTGCAGATCGAAGGGCAGACGCAGGCCCGCGCTCAGGTTTCGGTGAGCAACAGCATCGGCAGTTTGCGCATGCTTGCCGCGATGGACTGGCGCGAGTTCGTCGAAACGCTGTCGCTGGTCGAACAGACGCTGCGCCACGATCCTGCCGATGTCTACGCGCGAATGGATTTCACGACTCGCGACCATTACCGCCACGTGGTCGAGTCCTTGGCGCGGACCAGCCCGCTCAGCGAAGGCGAACTGGCCCAGGCGGCGGTCGCCCTTGCCGCCGAGGCGGTGGCCAAGGGCGCGGCCGAGGCGAGCGCGCCGGCACATCTCGGCCACTACCTCATCGGTGGCGGCAAGGCGGAATTGCTGCGGCGGGCGCAGGTGCGCCTGTCGCCGTGGCAGCGCGCGTGCCGCCTGGGCGCGAACCAGCGGCTGGCGCTCTACAGCCGCTCGATCCTCGCGCTGACGCTGCTGTTGAGCGTGGGCGTCGTGCTGTGGGCCTCCCGGGGTCTCGCATCGCCCTTCACCGCCGTGCCGCCTGGCTGGTGGCTGCTGCCCGCCGCCGCTGCGCTGTTGCTGGCAGCCAGCCAGCTCGCCGTGGCCGTCGTGAACTGGGCGGCCGGCCTGCTTGTCGCGCCGCAGATGCTGCCACGCATGGACTATTCGTTCGGCATTGCACCGGCATCGCGAACCTTGGTCGTCGTGCCGACGCTGCTCGGCAGCGAGCAAGGCGTCGAGGATCTGGCCGAGCAGCTGGAGGTGCGCTTCCTGGCCAACCGCGACGCGCAGCTGTATTTCGGCCTGCTGACCGACTTCAATGACGCACCTCAGCAGACATGCGCCACGGACGACGCGCTGCTGCGACTGGCGACCGAAAAGATCGAGGCGCTCAACTGCAAACACGGCACCCCGGTGCACGGCGTGCACGACGGCGACCGTTTCTTCCTCTTTCATCGGGAGCGACTGTGGAACCCGCGCGAGCGCGTGTGGATGGGCCGCGAGCGCAAGCGCGGCAAGCTGGCTGACTTGAATGCGCTGTTGCGCGGACACGCCGCCGCCGGGCCCGGCGAGCGCTTCTCGATGATCGTCGGCGACACGGTGCCCTTGCGCGGTGTGCGCTACGTGATCTCGCTGGACACCGACACGCAACTGCCGCGCGACACCGCATGGCAATTCGTCGCCACGATGGCGCACCCGCTGAACCGCGCGCGTCTCGGCGGTGCGCCTGGCGCCCCGCGCGTCGTCGAGGGCTACGGCATCCTGCAGCCCCGCATGGGCGTCAGTCTGCCCGGCGCCAACCGATCACGCTATGCGCGCCTGGTCGGCGGAGAGCCCGGCATCGACCCCTACACACGCGCCGTGTCCGACGTGTATCAGGACTTGTTCGGCGAAGGCTCGTACATCGGCAAGGGCATCTACGACGTCGACGTGTTCGAGCAGGTCCTCGGCGACCGCCTCGTCGACAACCGCATCCTCAGCCACGATCTGCTCGAAGGCTGCTATGCCCGAAGCGGCCTGATCAGCGATGTGCAGCTGGTCGAGGACCCGCCCTCGCG
>JAOUIM010000059.1 GCA_029884035.1 Aquincola sp.
TTCATCCGCGCGAGCCATTTGAACGCGCTGCGCATCCAGGGGCCGAACGGCTGCTTGACCAGCTCGCCGCGGTCGCCCTTCTTCGCGATCAACGGCGGTGCCAGATGGTGGACGAGCCTGTAATCGCCCTCGAACATGCCGGCAATCCGCTGTACGAAGGCCGGGTCGGTATGCAGGCGCGCGACCTCGTACTCGTCCTTGTAGGCCATCAGCTTGAACAGGTAGCGCGCAACGGCTTCGGCGAGGCGGGTCGTGGTGCCGAACCGGGCCTCGGCCGCACGGACCTTGTCGACGAACGCCTTGTACTCGGCGGCGTAGGCGGCGTGCTGATACCCGGTGAGGAAGTCGACCCGTCTGGCGATCATCTCGTCGAGCGAAGGCTTGCGGACGAACTCGATCACCTGCGCCGCCTTGTACAGCGCCTGCACCGAGGCGAGGTCGTGCGCGCAGCGACGTCCCCATTCGAAAGCGGTCTTGTTGTTGTCGATCTGCACACCGTTGAGCTCCATCGCGCGCATCAGCGATGCATGCGTCAATGGCACGCGCCCCAGCTGCCAGGCGTAGCCGAGCAGCAGCGGGTTCGTGTAGATCGAGTCACCGATGAGCTGTACGGCAGCGTGCTCGGCATCGAACGCGCCCACCAGCGCCTCGCCGACGCTGCGCTTGATCGCACTGTCGCACTGCGACGCGGGGAACTGCCAGTCGGCGTCGTGCACGAAGCTCGCGGTCGGCGTCGCATGCGTGTTCAGTGCCACGAAGGTGCGGCCGGCCTGCATCGCCGACAGCGTGTACTTGCTGGCACCCACGATCGAGTCGCAGGCGATCACGAGATCGGCCTTGGCGGTGTCGACCTTGGTCGTGAAGATCGCCTCGGGGCGGTTGGCGATCTGGATATGGCTCCAGGTCGCGCCGCCCTTTTGGGCGAGGCCGCCGGCGTCCTGCGTGACGATGCCTTTGCCCTCGAGGTGCGCGGCCATGCCGAGCAACTGGCCGATCGTGATGACGCCGGTGCCACCCACGCCGCCGACGACGATGCCCCAGGCCTGCTCGGCCACCGGCAGCACCGGGTCGGGCAGCGGCGGCATCGCAGCCAGGTCGCCCTTCTTCTCCTTCTTCGGCTTCTTCAGCGTCCCACCCTCGACCGTGACGAAGCTCGGGCAGAAGCCCTTGGTGCACGAGTAGTCGAGATTGCAGGTGTTCTGGTTGATGCGGCGCTTGCGGCCGAACTCGGTCTCGACCGGCTCGACCGACAGGCAGTTGCTCTGCTCGCCGCAGTCGCCGCAGCCCTCGCACACGAGCTCGTTGATCACGACACGCTTGTCGGGCGTCGCGAGCTTGCCGCGCTTGCGGCGGCGGCGCTTCTCGGTGGCGCAGGTCTGGTCGTAGATGATGACCGTGGTGCCCTCGAGCTCGCGGAATTCGCGCTGGAGGCGGTCGAGCTCGTCGCGGTGGTGCACGGTCACGCCGTCGGCCAGCGGCGCGCCGGCGTACTTCGCGGGCTCGTCGGTCACGATGACGAGCTTGCGCACGCCCTCGCTGACCAGGCTGTTCATGATCTGCGTGACGGAGTGCCCCTCGGGACGCTCGCCCACCTGCTGGCCACCGGTCATCGCGACCGCGTCGTTGTAGAGCACCTTGTAGGTGACGTTCACGCCGGCGGCCACGCTCTGGCGAATCGCCAGGATGCCGCTGTGGAAGTAGGTGCCGTCACCGAGGTTGGCGAAGACGTGCCGGTCCTTCGAGAAGGGTTGCTGGCCGACCCACGCGACGCCTTCGCCGCCCATCTGCGAGAACGTGCTGGTCGAGCGGTCCATCCATACGGCCATGTAGTGGCAGCCGATGCCGGCCAATGCTCGTGAGCCTTCGGGCACGCGGGTCGAGGTGTTGTGCGGGCAGCCCGAGCAGAACCAGGGCGTACGGTCGCCGGTTGCCGTGCGCTGCTCCGCGAGTTCCCGCTCGCGCGCCTCGATCACGGCAATCCGCGCGTCCATGCGCGCTGCGGTGTCGCTGCCGGCCGGGGCCACGCCCAGCGTCTTGAGCCGCCGGGCAATCGCCTTGGCGATAATGGCCGGCGACAGGTCGGCCTTCGGGCGCAACAGCCACATGTGACTCGGGTTGGAGTGGCTCCACTCGCCGCCGCCTTCGCCATCGGGCTCGTCGAACTTGCCGAGCACATGGGGCCGCACGTCGGGCCGCCAGTTGTAGAGCTCTTCCTTGAGCTGGTACTCGATGATCTGGCGCTTCTCCTCGACGACCAGGATCTCCTGCAGCCCCTGCGCGAACTCGCGCGTGATGGTGGCTTCGAGCGGCCACACCACGTTGACCTTGTGCAGCCTCACGCCGAGCGCGCGGCACGCCGCCTCGTCCAGACCGAGGTCCGCCAGCGCCTGGCGCGTGTCGTTGTAGGCCTTGCCGCTGGCGATGATGCCGAAACGATCGCGCGGCCCTTCGATGACGTTGTGGTTGAGCCGGTTGGCGCGCACGTAGGCGAGCGCGGCGTACCACTTGAAGTCCATCAACCGCGCTTCCTGCTCGAGCGGCGGATCCGGCCAGCGGATGTGCAAGCCGCCGGGCGGCATCTCGAAGTCGTCGGGCAGCACGATTTTGACGCGGTCGGGATCGACGAACACCGACGACGACGACTCGACCACCTCCTGGATCGTCTTCATGCCGGTCCAGACACCCGCATAGCGACTCATCGCGAACGCGTGCAGGCCCATGTCGAGGATGCCCTGCACGTCCGACGGGAAGAAGGTCGGGAACCCTGCGGCCTTGAACACATGGTCGCTCTGGTGCGCTGCGGTGCTGCTCTTGGCCACGTGGTCGTCGCCGGCGATCGCAATCACGCCGCCGTGCCTGGCGGTCCCGGCCAGGTTGGCGTGCTTGAAGACGTCGACGCTGCGGTCCACGCCCGGGCCCTTGCCGTACCAGATCCCGAATACGCCGTCGTACTTTTTCTGCTCCGGATAGAGGTCCAACTGTTGCGTGCCCCACACCGCGGTGGCCGCCAGTTCCTCGTTGACGCCGGGCTGGAACACGACATGGTGGGCTGCGAGGTGCTTCTTCGCCGCCCACAGCGCCTGGTCGTAGCCACCCAGCGGCGAACCACGGTAGCCACTGACGAATCCGGCAGTGTTCAGCCCCGCGGCGGCGTCGCGCGTGCGCTGCAGCATCGGAAGGCGCACGAGCGCCTGCACGCCGCTCATGAAGGCGCGGCCATGCCCCAGCGTGTACTTGTCGTCGAGCGTCGCGCTCTCGAGGGCCTTGCGGACGGACTCGGGCAGGGGGGCATTCATCGGGGCGGCTCCGGCGCAGGAAATCGGGGGAGTGTAGGCATCTTGGCGCGGCAGGTGTTTTCCTTGTTTGCCTTTGAACAGGCATCTCAGGCAATATCCTTTCTCGATAAATCAACTTCAGGAAACAATGCCGCTCAGAAGTGCAAGAACCGGGAAGAACCACCGCGCGGGGGCCGCCCAGGGCGATGACGAAGGCCATGGCCCCGCGCTCGACCGCTACGACGTGGCCATCCTCGCGGCGCTGCAGGCGCAGGCGCGTCTGTCGAATGCCGAACTCGCGACGCGCATCGGACTGTCGGCCGCACCGACCTGGCGACGCGTCAAGTGGCTCGAGCAGGAGGGCTACATCACCGGCTACCGCGCCGAACTCGATCGCCGGCGCATCGGCCTGGGCGTGCTGGCATTCGTGCGGGTCGACGCCGACCGCAACACCGGCAGCGCGACCAAGGTGCTCGAGGAGGCGATCCGCCGCCTGCCTGAAGTGATCTCGGGCCACTACATCAGCGGTGCGGGCACTTTCGAGTTGCAGGTCATGGCCACGGACCTCGATGCCTTCTCGCGCTTTGCCACCGGCACCTTGCTGAACCTGCCGAACGTGAAGGACATCCACACCAGCTTCTCGCTCGGCGAGGTGAAGTCCGGGGCCGCGCTGCCGCTGGCGCACCTGGCGGGCGCGGCGGGGGATGCGGGCGCGAGGCACAGCGCGCGCCGCGGGTGAGCGGCCGCATCCGGCGCCGCTCTGAGACACTGCGCCCCACGATGAGCCCTCGCAGCGCGCCGCCCCTGCGATCACGACCGAGCGACCTGCCCCGGGTCGGTGACGCCACGATCCGATGCGGCGCGGCCGAGTCGGTGCGGCGCTCGCGCAGGGTGCCCCGATGACGGCCGCGTTGCCCGCGCGACACGCGGCGCTCGCGCTTGCGGTCGTGGCGGTCTGGGGCATCAACTTCGTCGTCATCAAGACGGCCTTGGCGAGCTTGCCGCCGCTGTTGTTCGCGGCGTTGCGCTTCGCGCTCGCCTTCCTGCCTGCAGCGCTGTTCGTTGCCCGGCCTGCCGTGGCCTGGCGCACGCTGGCGACCTACGGCACCCTGATCGGGGCTGGCCAGTTCGGCCTGCTGTTCGTTGCGATGCGCGCCGACATCACGCCAGGCCTGGCCTCGCTCGTGATCCAGACCCAAGTGTTCTTCACGATCGGCCTGGCGATGGTGTTCGCGCGCGAGCGCTTGAGACCGATCCAGGCCCTTGCGCTGGCGCTCGCGGCGTCGGGTCTGGTCGTGATCGCGGCCAACACCGGCTCGCACACGACCTTGACCGGCCTTGCGCTCGTGCTCACCGCGGCGCTGGCTTGGGCGGCCGGCAATCTCGTCACCCAGCGCGCGGGCCGGGTGCCGATCCTGGGATTCATGGTGTGGTCGAGCCTGTTCGCGGTGCCGCCGCTGGTCATGCTGTCGATGCTGTTCGAGGGGCCGGATGCAATCGTTCGAGGCATCACCCACGCCGGCCTGGGGACCTGGACTGCGGTGCTGTGGCAATCCGTCGGCAACACGCTGTTCGGCTATGGCGCCTGGGCCTGGCTGCTGGCGCGCCACCCGGCGACCGCGGTCTCACCGATCGCGTTGCTGGTGCCGGTGTTCGGCATGGCGAGTTCGGCGCTGTGGCTGGGAGAACCGTTGCCGGCCTGGAAGCTCGTTGCCGCCGCTCTGGTCGTGGGCGGGCTGCTGCTCAACCTGCTCGCGCCGCGCTGGCTTCGAGCGGCGGCCGCCTGAGTCCAGCCATGTGGGTGATCCTGCTCGAGGCCCTGGGCGCACTGCTGATCCTGCTGTTCATCGTCTGGTGGACGATGTTCTCCGGGCGATCGCGCGGCGAGCGTCGCGACGACGAGCCGCGCGACGGCTAGCGGGCCCCGGGAGCGCGCGCCTCGAATCGACTCAGTGCAGGTGCTCGGCGCGCGTCAGCATGAACTCGGGCACCGCGGCGTCGAAGGGCTGCGCATCCTCGGTCATGCACAGGTAGGTGCCGCGCATCGTGCCTTGCGGCGTGGCCAGCCGCGTCCAACTCGTGTATTCGAAGCGTTCGCCCGGCTTGAGCAGCGGCTGGTGGCCGACCACGGCCAGGCCCCGCACCTCTTCGGTATGGCCCAGCGCGTCGACGATCGTCCAGCGGCGCGCGATCAGCTGTGCGGTGATGTCGCCGCTGTTGACGATCGTGACCGTGTAGGCGAACGCGAAGACGCCGGCCGCCGGCTGCGATTGGTCCTCGAGGTACGACACCTTGACGCTGCAGCTCAATTCGGGGTGGGCCATGACCGTGATTCTAGAATCGTGCCCACCATGAGCACATATCGCATTGCCCCTTCGATCCTCTCGGCGGACTTCGCCCGACTCGGTGAGGAAGTGCGCAATGTCGTGGCCGCCGGAGCGGACTGGATCCATTTCGACGTCATGGACAACCATTACGTGCCCAACCTGACGTTCGGCCCGATGGTCTGCGAAGCGCTTCGCAAGCACACCACGGCGCCGATCGATGTGCACCTGATGGTGCAGCCGGTCGACGCGCTGGCGCAGGCCTTCTGCCGCGCCGGTGCAGATCTCGTGAGCTTTCACCCCGACGCGAGCGCGCACGTCGATCGCACGCTGCAGCTGATCAGGGCCGAGGGCAAGCAGACCGGTCTGGTGTTCAACCCGGCAGCCCCGATCGACGTGCTCGAGTGGGTGATCGACAAGGTCGACCTCGTGCTCGTGATGAGCGTGAACCCCGGCTTTGGCGGCCAGTCGTTCATCGACGCCGTGCTGCGCAAGATCGAGCGGCTGCGCAAGATCATCGACGCGACGGGCCGCGATATCCGCCTCGAGGTCGACGGCGGCGTGAAGGTCGACAACATCCGTCGCATCGCCGACGCGGGTGCCGACACCTTCGTGGCCGGCAGCGCGATCTTCGGCAAGGCCGACTACAAGGCAGTCATCGACGCCATGCGCGCCGAGCTCGCGCGTTGAGCGCGGGTGCGCTTCGGTTCGACGCTGCGATCGTCGACCTCGATGGCACGCTGGTCGATACGCTGCCCGACTTCGCCATCGTGCTGGCGCGCACGCTGGACGACCTGCGCCTGCCGGCCGTCTCGCGCGAGTTCATCGGGCACACCGTGGGCAAGGGCTCGGAGCACCTGATCCGCAGCACCCTCGAAGCGGTCGGTGGTGACGCCTCGCTGTACGAGCACGCGTGGGCGCTGTACCAGCAGCATTACCTCGCGATCAACGGCGAGCACTCGACCGTCTACCCCGGGGCCCGCGAGGGGCTCGAAGGCTTGCGCGGCCGGGGCCTTCGACTGGCCTGCGTGACCAACAAGCCGCTCGCTTTCGCGCGGCCGTTGCTCGAGCGCAAGGCGTTGCTGCCGCTGCTCGACCACGTGTTCGGCGGCGACAGCTTCAGCCGCCGCAAGCCCGACCCGCTGCCACTGCTCGAGGCCTGCAAGGCGCTCGGCACCACGGCGGCGCGCACGCTCGTCATCGGCGACTCCATGAACGATGCACAAGCCGCGAGGTCGGCCGGCTGCAGCGTGGTGCTGATGCGCTACGGCTACAACCACGGCGAGCCGATCGAGCGGGTCGATGCCGATGGCTTCATCGACCGCATCGACGAGGTCGATCCATCGTGCGGCTGAGCGTCGTGCCTTGCCGACTTGCAGAAAGTCCCCGTATGCCCAAGCGCGTCGGAGCCATCTTCCAGGATGATCTGTGCACCGGTGTGCGCTGATACACTGAAAACGCCATGTCGATCACTTCACGTCTGCAAGCCGCCTCCGGGCCCGCGCCTCGCGCCGGCCGGGGAGCCTGGCCCTGGCGGCGCGCGGCCACCCGCTGAGACGTGTGCGCAGGCGCCCCCTGGCCCTGTGTGACATCACCCGCCACTGACCGGCCGCCCCTGCGGGCGCCGCGCGAGGATGACCCGAAGTGATCACAGAACCTGAATTCAAGAGCCTGGCAAGCCAGGGCTTCAACCGCATCCCTCTGATCTCCGAGGCCTTCGCGGACCTCGAGACACCACTGTCGCTTTATCTCAAGCTCGTGGGGCACGAACCGCTAGGCTTCCTGCTCGAGTCCGTCGTGGGGGGCGAGCGTTTCGGGCGCTACTCGTTCATCGGTCTGCCGGCCCGCACGCTGCTCCGCGCCACCGGCGACGTCGCCGAAGTCGTTACAGAGGGCGAGGTGGTCGAGCGTCACTCGGGCAATCCGCTGGAGTTCATTGCCGCGTTCCAGGAGCGCCTCAAGCCCGCCGTGGCGGGCGGGCTGCCGCGGTTCTGCGGCGGGCTGGCCGGCTACTTCGGCTACGACGCGGTACGCGCCATCGAGCCGCGCCTGGCCCAAACGCGCAAACGGGGCGGGCTGGAGACGCCTGACATCCAGCTGCTGTTGACCGAGGAGGTGGCGGTCATCGACAACCTCTCGGGGCGCCTGTACCTCATCGTCTGGGCCGATCCGGCTCGCGCCGACGCGTACGCGCAGGCGCGGCAGCGGCTTGCCGATCTCGCCCACAGGCTGCGCGATAGCGTGGCCGCGCCCACGGTCAAGCGCGGGCGGGCGCATCCGGTCGAACGGGAGTTCTCCAAGGCGGCGCTGATGCAGGCGATCGAGCGCGCGAAGGAATACATCGCCGCGGGCGACTGCATGCAGGTGGTGATCGGCCAGCGGCTGAAGAAGCGCTACACCGAGAGCCCGCTGAGCCTGTACCGGGCGTTGCGCTCGCTGAACCCGAGCCCGTACATGTATTTCTACGACATGGGCGACTTCCAGATCGTCGGTGCGTCGCCGGAGATCCTGGTGCGCGAGGAGCGGCTGCCCGAGGCGCAGGGCGCGGGCCGGAAGGTGACGATCCGGCCGCTTGCCGGGACGCGGCCGCGCGGCGCCACGCCCGAGGCCGATGCGGCACTCGAGGCCGAGTTGCGGGCCGACGACAAGGAGCGCGCCGAGCACCTGATGCTGATCGACCTGGCGCGCAATGACATCGGGCGGATCGCCCGCACCGGCAGCGTGAAGGTGACCGAGGCGTTCGCGATCGAGCGCTACTCGCACGTGATGCATATCGTCAGCAATGTCGAAGGCGTGTTGCGCCCCGAGGTCGGCCAGCTCGACGTGCTGCGCGCCACCTTCCCGGCCGGCACGCTGTCGGGCGCGCCGAAGGTGCGGGCGATGGAGATCATCGACGAGCTCGAGCCGGTCAAGCGCGGCATCTACGGAGGCGCCTGCGGCTACGTCAGCTTCGCGGGCGACATGGACCTCGCGATCGCGATCCGCACCGGCATCGTGCAGGACCAGACGCTGTACGTGCAGGCTGCGGCGGGCATCGTGGCCGATTCGGTGCCCGAGAAGGAATGGGCAGAGACCGAGCAGAAGGCGCGTGCGCTGCTGCGCGCTGCGGAACTCGTCGAGGAGGGGTTCTGATCGTGTTGCTGATGATCGACAACTACGACAGCTTCACCTTCAATCTGGTGCAGTACTTCGGCGAGCTCGGCGAAGACGTGCGAACGCTGCGCAACGACGAGATCGATGTCGCGGGCATCGAGGCACTGCGGCCCGCGCGCATCGTGTTCTCGCCCGGCCCCTGCACGCCGAACGAGGCCGGCGTATGCGTCGAGGCGATCCGCCATTTCGCCGGCCGAGTGCCGATGCTGGGCGTGTGCCTGGGGCACCAGGCGATCGGTGCGGCACTCGGCGGCCGCGTGGTGCGCGCGCGCGAGCCGATGCACGGCAAGACGAGCCGAATCGCGCATGACGGCCGCGGCGTGTTTCGCGAGTTGCCACGGGACTTCACCGTCGTTCGCTACCACTCGCTCGTCGTCGAACGTGACACGCTGCCGCCGACGTTGGCGGTCAGCGCCGAGGTCGATGGCGAGATCATGGGCCTGCGGCACCGGACGCTGCCGATCGAGGGCGTCCAGTTCCATCCGGAGTCGATCCTGTCCGAGCACGGGCATGCAATGCTGCGCAACTTTCTCGACGCCTATCCGAGCGCCTCATGAACCCGATCGATCTGCGCAGCGACACCGTCACGCGGCCGACCCCGGCGATGTGGGATGCCATGCGCGCCGCGCCGCTGGGCGACGATGTATTTGGCGACGATCCCACGGTCAACGCGCTGCAGGCGCGCATCGCCGCCGATCTCGGCTTCGAGGCGGCGCTGTTCATGCCCACCGGCACGCAGAGCAATCTGTGCGCGCTGATGAGCCACTGCCAGCGTGGCGACGAGTACATCGTCGGCCAGATGGCGCACACCTACCGGTGGGAGGGCGGCGGCGCGGCGGTGCTCGGCAGCATCCAGCCGCAACCGGTGGCCAACCAGAGCGACGGCACGCTGGCCCTGGCGGACATCGAGGCGGCGATCAAGCCCGACGACGCGCACTTCGCGCGCACGCGGCTGCTCGCGCTAGAGAACACCTGGGGCGGGCAGGTGCTGCCGCTGCCCTACATCGAGGCCGCCACGGGGCTGGCGCGCCGCCGGGGCCTGGCCGCGCACCTGGACGGCGCCCGCCTGTACAACGCCGCGGTTGCCAGCGGCGCGCCGGCGCGCGAGATCACGCGCCACTTCGACAGCGTGTCGGTGTGCTTCAGCAAGGGCCTGGGCACGCCGGCCGGATCGGCGCTGTGCGGTTCGCGCGAGTTCATCGCGCGCGCACACCGCTGGCGCAAGATGGCTGGCGGCGGCATGCGCCAGTCCGGTGTGCTGGCTGCCGCCGCACTGTACGCACTCGACCACCATGTCGAGCGGCTGGCCATGGACCATGCCAACGCTGGCCGGCTCGCCGAAGGCCTGCAGGGGCTGGCGGGGGTCACGGTCGCGATCCCGCAGTCGAACATCGTCTTCGTCGACCTGGCCCCGGACAAGCCGCGTGACCTGGTCGAGCGGCTTCGCTCGCGAGGGGTGCTGGTGACGGGGCTGTACCGGCTGCGGCTGGTGACCCACCTGGATGTCGGCGCCGACGATATCGAGCGCGCCCTGGCGGTGCTGCGCGCCACGCTGTCCTGACGCTGTCGATTCGGCGCAACAGCCGCGCTCGCTCGTACGGCGTGCGTTGAGTGCACTCAATGGTGGCTCCGGGCGGCTGGATAGTCTGCTTGCAAGGGCGCCGGCGGATGCGCTCTTCTATGGAACTTCCAGAGGGAACGGATCATGAGCAAGAAACTGTTGGTTGGTTTGGCGGCGCTGGCGTTCGCAGCCGGCGCGTCGGCACAGGGCTATGGCGTGATCTCCGCCGGCGTGAGCAAGCTGAGCGTGGACTGCGCCGGCGCCCCCACGTGCGACAAGAGCGACACCGCGTTCAAGCTGTTGGGCGGCTACATGCTGAACCCGAACCTCGCCGTCGAAGTGGGCTACTTCGACTTCGGCAAGGCGAAATTGGGTGACCCCACCATCGGCACCGGCTCGATCACCGTCAGCGCGTTTGGCGGTGGCGTGGCCTGGCACCAGGACTTGTCGCAAGACTGGAACTTCGTCGCGCGCCTGGGTCTGGCACAGGTCAAGACCAAGCTCAGCGCGACCCTGATCGGCGTCGGCAGCGGCAGCGACAGCGACAACAAGGTGCAGGCGTACGCGGGGCTGGGTGTGGGCTACAAGCTGAGCAAGACCATGTCGCTCGACTTGGCCTGGGACACGTCCCGCGGCAAGTATTCGAAGAACGGGATCAGCGAGTCGGGGACGGTCAACGCCTACTCGGTCGGCTTGACCTTCGGCTTCTGAATTGCGTGTCGCCGCGAAGGGCCGCCGCGCGCGGCCCTTTTTCTTGAGACTCGCGGGCCTCTAGACTTGGGGGCCGAGAGGAGAGCCCCCATGCCCATCACCGACACCGAAGCGCTTGTGCGCGCGATCGAGCACCGCGAGATCTTTCATGACGAAATGCTGGCGCTGATGCGCCGCATCATGGGCGGCGAGATGTCGGCGTCCATGATGGCTGCGCTGCTGATCGGCCTGCGCGTCAAGAAGGAGACGATCGGCGAGATCACCGCCGCGGCCCAGGTCATGCGCGAGTTCTCGACCAAGGTCGATGTGGCTGACCGTGCGCGCCTGGTCGACATCGTCGGCACCGGCGGCGACAGCTCGCACACCTTCAACATCTCCACCTGCTCGATGTTCGTTGCTGCAGCCTGTGGCGCACGCGTGTCCAAGCACGGCAACCGCGGCGTGTCGAGCAAGTCCGGTAGCGCCGATGTCCTGGAAGCGATGGGCGTGCCGCTGAATCTCACGCCCGCGGCGATCTCGCGCTCGATCGACGAGACCGGCATCGGTTTCATGTTCGCGCCGAATCACCACCCGGCAATGAAGAACGTCGCGCCGGTGCGCAAGGAGCTGGGCGTGCGCACGATCTTCAACATCCTGGGGCCACTGACAAACCCGGCCGGCGCGCCCAACATCCTGATGGGCGTGTTCCATCCGGACCTGGTCGGCATCCAGGTGCGTGCGCTGCAGCGCCTGGGCGCCGAGCACGCGGTCGTGGTCTACGGCCGCGACGGGATGGACGAGGTGTCGCTCGGCGCGGCGACGATGGTCGGCGAGTTCAAGGACGGCGACATCCGCGAGTACGAGATCCACCCCGAGGACTTCGGGCTCACGATGGCGTCGAACCGCACGTTGAAGGTCGAGTCGCCGGCGCAGTCACTCGCGTTGGTGCGTTCGGTGCTCGACAACGAAGCCGGGCCGGCGCGCGACATCGTCACGCTCAACGCCGGGGTTGCGCTGTACGCGGCCAACGTGGCACCCACGATGGCTGCGGGCGTCGAGCTCGCCGCTGACGCCTTGGCCTCTGGCCGGGCGGCGGCGAAGAGGGCCCAGTTCGTGGAAGTGGCCAAGCGCTTGTCGGCCGCATGAGCGACATCCTCGAGCGCATCGTCTCCGTTAAACGCGAGGAGGTCGCCTTGGCGAAGTTGCGGCGCAGCGAGTCATCGCTGCGAGATGCGGCCGAGGCGCGCCGCGACACGAGAGGCTTCACGGCGGCCCTGCGCACGAGGATCGGTGCGGGCCGGCCCGCAGTCATCGCCGAGGTCAAGAAGGCCAGCCCGAGCAGGGGCGTGCTGCGGGCGCATTTCGTGCCGGCGCAGATCGCGGAGAGTTACGAGCGCGGTGGCGCGGCCTGCCTGTCGGTGCTGACCGACGAACGCTTCTTCCAGGGCTCGGCCGATTTCCTGGTGCAGGCCCGTGGCGCATGCACATTGCCCGTGCTGCGCAAGGATTTCATCGTCGATGCGTTTCAAGTGTTCGAGGCGCGCGCGATGGGGGCAGACTGCATCCTCCTGATCGTGGCCTGTCTGGAAGACGCGCAGATGGCCGACCTCGAGGGGGTGGCGGCCGCGCTCGGCATGGACGTCCTGGTCGAGGTGCATGACCGCGCAGAACTCGATCGTGCGC
>JAOUIM010000060.1 GCA_029884035.1 Aquincola sp.
AGCGCGTCCAGTGGCTCCGACGCATAACAGAGCGCGCGCCACAGCATAGGCACGTTTATGCCCGCCACAACCTTGACGCTTGCACCGTCGGCGAGGCGTTGCGCGACGTTGCATGGTGTGGCGCCAAACACGTCGGTGAGAATCAAGGTTTCGCTCTGGCCGGACGATGCCAATAGCGAAGCGCCGCGTGCCAGCACGTCTTCGGGCTGCATGTCGGCGGGCACGTCGAGTGCGAACAGTGATGCGGCAGAGTCCGGAAAGGCATGCTTGGCGACGTCCCGCAAGGCCGAGGCCAGGGGGGCGTGGGCGATGATCAGAAGACTGGCCATGGGATGAAACGCAATTATCCGTCGCTTCGGCGCAGCAGAAACCACGCGTGGGCTCCCGTCGCGCACAGCCCGAACAGACCAAAGGCCGCTCGGAAGGCGTCCTGCCGGGACCAGCCCATGACAACGATTGCATCGATCGCCAGTCCGATGCCCCACTGGACGAAGAACACACCGGCAAAGATCACAAGGTTGAAGGCCGACAGAGCGCGCCCAGCCAAAGCCGGCGGAAAGGCCTGGCCGACTGCCGGCTGGCTGAGCGAGACGAACGTGCATGACACGCACCACGCGGCCCACCAGGGCGCGCCAGCGCTCGAGCCCATGATCACGATCAGGCAAAGGAAGGTTAGCGACAGCGGAACGCCCCACCCGATCAAATGGTTCACTGTCCAGCCTATTTTGCGGAGGTGGGGCATCACCAGGCCCCATGACAGAAACGCGAACAGCATCGACAGGTTGATGCCGAACAGGCCCCGCGCGGCTTCGGCGGCCGAGTGCCCCGCCACCGTCGTCAGCCAAGGGCCCGCCCACAACGACTGCACAGCGAGCAAGCCGCCATAGACGACAAAGGCCAATGGCATCAGACGCACGAAGTACGCATGTCGGAAGATCTCCGCATAGCCGACCGATGGGCGGACAATTGCATCATCCGCACCTCGTGCATCCCGATGATCGAGCGGCACGATCCACGCGATAAGGGCCATCGATAACAGAAGCATCCCGCCGACGGCCCAGAATAATCCCCGCCACCCCAGAGCGGGCAGCAGCCATTGCACCGGCAGGGTGGAGGCGAGCATGCCCAACGAGCCAGTCATCAGCATCCAGGAATTCGCACGAAGCTGGGCAACATCGCCGAAACGATGTCGATACGCCGTCAGCGGCGCCATCAGGCACGCCGACACACCCACACCGATGAAGGCCCGCGCGAGCCAGAGCGCGGCAAAGCTCGTTGCCACGGCAAAGCCCGCGCACGCAAGAATCGCAACCGACAGGAATGCGAGCAAGACACGCCGCGGTCCAAAGCGGTCAAGCCAGCGGCCCAGTGGCAATTGCGTCAGCGCAAAGCCGAGAAAGTAGGCGCCAGCAAGCAGGCCCAGGTCGGCAGCGGACAGCCCCAACTCGGTGCTGAAAGCAGGCGCAAGCGTTGCCGTGACAGCGCGAAGCAGGGCAGAAAGGAAGTAGGCGACGGCGAACGCTAGAAACATCGCGAGCGCGGCGCGGCCGGTAACGGCAATGGCGGGCGACAAGGTCACGGACTCACACGCAATCCGCTGAAGAACGCCGCTGAAGCCTCTGCACCAATCGATCGCGAGCCGACCACGGTTGCCTGATAGATGCGCGTGCCGTACGCGAACAGCGCCGCGCGCTCCTGCACTGCGCGGCCGTCTGGCAATTGCCCAGCGACTACCCATGACGCCGCGCTGTCGTTCGGGGTCATGCCCGCCACGACGAGGGGCGAGGACGCGGCACGTCCGGCCGCCTGCACGTTGGCCGCGAGTGATCGAGACAGTTCGTCGAGTGCCGGCGTCACGCGCAAAGGATCCTGCACGTCGGCAAACACCAGTGCATACGTCGCTTCGTCCGCGGTGCAAGCGAACATCGACATCTCAACCGTAGTGTCAGCCAGGGAGACACGGCGCGTATGGCTCGCCGGCTTGCACGGAAACATCAACTGCAGGTGGCTGCCCTCGGGTCGCACTTCGCGCCAGTCGAGCGCGGGCGTGCAGGCAATGGAAACGGCCGCGGCGGACACCGCGGCCGCGATGGGCAGGCCAGTCATGCGCGCGATTATCCAGACCGCGCGCGACTCAGCCCCCGAACACCTTTCTGAGCAGTGCGCTTCCCGTGCCCAATGGGTCGCGCCGAATCTTCTTTTCTTCTTCGCCGATCATGAAATACAAGCCGTCGAGCGCCTTGCCCGTGACGTAGCCGTTCAGGTCGGCGTCGTCCCTCTTGAGCAGACCCATGGCGGCCGCCTTGCCGGCGACCGCGTCGTATTTCTTCGCGAGCGCAACGCGCTCGGTCGCGCGGCTGACGATGGGAAGGAACTTGACGCCGAGGGGCTCACGTGTCTTGCCGCTGAAGAACTCCGTCACCGATGTCTCGCTGCCACGGACGATCTTCAATGCGTCCTCGACCGACATCGACTTGACGGCGCCGACCAACAGCGTCTTTGCTTCGGGCACCGCAGCCTCGGCGGCGCGATTCATCGCCGTCACCAGCTCGTCGACCCGCCTTCGCTGGCCCGTCGCCTTGAGCAGCTTGGCTGCATCGCTCAGGAAGCCGGGCAGTTCGATCCGGACCTTCGGGTTGGCCAGGAATCCATCGGTGCGCCCGAGGCCGGCGACGGCCACGTTCGCGCCACGCTCGAGGGCGGCACGCACGCCCGCAGCAGCATCAGATTCGCTCAACAGGGTCGTGCCGGCGCGCGCGACAGACGCGAACAGCCCGCACAATGGCAGCAGCATCCACGCCGTCGTGATCCGTCTGCGTCGCATGCTTGATCTCCGGTTCGGCCACAGATGAAGTGTGCGCCTGCCGGCGCTGCCCCAGCAAGTGCTGCGATCTTCACCTCCGTCCTCGCTCAGGGACGCCCGAGGTCCAGCGTCCAGTACAGGCGATACAAGCTCGAGTCGTTGCGGGCGCACGCCACGCCGAACTCCGTGAAGCGTGGGTCCATCATGTTCGCGCAGTGGCCCTCGCTGGCCATCCACGCGTCGACGGTCTGGCGCACGCTGCCATAGCCTGCCGCGATGTTCTCGCCCAGCGACGACCACCGGTAACCCTGTACCGTCACCCGGTCAGCCAGTGTGCGCCCGTCGAGGCTGTCGTGGCCGAAGTAGTTGTTGTCGGCCATGTCGCGTGAGTGGCCGTAGGCAGCCGCCGTCAGCTGCACCTGCCAGGCAACGGCCGGCGCTGGAGCAAAAGTGCCACGCGAGCCGCAAACGGCACCAGCGGCCCGCCGCTCGTTGATCATCCTGAGTATCTCGGCCTCGAAGTCGACGAGGCTGCAGGTGATATCCCCTGCCGCGGGCGCGGGCACAGGTTCTGATGCCGGCGCGGGCGCTGGCCCGGGAGCAGGACCTGGGGCAGAAGCCGACGGCTGGGGTGAACCGCCGCCGCAAGCCTGCAGCAGTACCGCGGCCATCAACCCTGCGAGTCTGCTCAAATGCTCGCGCCTTGGCGCCCGTGCTGCCGCCGCGACGCGCCCACGCAGCGACGCCGTCTGATTCATCTCGTGCATCCGACAAGAGTGCCTCGCCCGCGAAGGCGCGGGCATTGAAAGTTGAAAGCATTCGCAGCAGTGCGCCGCGAAACTCCTCACGGACGTGAAAACTCACCGGCCTGGTGTCACTCAGGGCGCCGAGGCAACCCCAGCCGCATGTGCCTGCTGATCGGCGTGGTAACTGGAGCGCACGAGCGCGCCCACGGCCGCGTGGCTGAAGCCCATGGCGCGAGCCTCGCGCCCGTACATCGCGAAGGTGTCCGGGTGCACATAGCGGCGCACTGGCAGGTGGTGCCCACTGGGAGCGAGGTATTGACCGATCGTCAGCATGTCGATGTCATGCGCACGCATGTCGCGCATGACGTCCAGGATCTCGTCGTCGGTTTCGCCCAGACCGACCATCAGGCCGCTCTTGGTCGGGATCATCGGGAACAGTGCCTTGAATTTCCTCAGGAGGTTCAGACTGAACGCGTAGTCGCTGCCGGGGCGTGCCTGCCTGTACAGGCGCGGCACGGTTTCCAGGTTGTGGTTCATCACATCGGGCGGCGCGGCCCGCAGGATCTCGAGGGCGCGATCGTCGCGGCCGCGGAAGTCGGGCACCAGGATCTCGATCGTCGTCCGTGGGGAGTGCTCGCGCGCGCGACGGATGCACTCGACGAAGTGCGCCGCGCCACCGTCACGCAGGTCGTCGCGGTCGACGCTGGTGATGACCACGTACTTGAGATTCAGCGCCGCAATCGTCCTCGCGAGGTTTTCCGGCTCGTTGGCATCGAGCGGATCCGGGCGGCCGTGGCCCACGTCGCAGAACGGGCAACGACGGGTGCACTTGTCGCCCATGATCATGAACGTGGCCGTGCCCTTGCCGAAGCACTCTCCGATATTCGGACAGGACGCCTCTTCGCACACGGAATGCAGCTTGTGATCGCGAAGGATCTGCTTGATTTCGTAGAAGCGCGAGTTGGGCGTCGCCGCCTTGACACGGATCCAGTCTGGTTTCTTCAGCGCGTCGGCTGGCACCACCTTGATCGGGATGCGGGCGGTCTTGGCCTGCGCCTTCTGCTTGGCGCCGGGATCATAGGAGGCGGTCATTCGAGGAACTGGTGGGCGAGGCTGCGGGACAGCCGGTCGGCGACTTCGTCCCATTTCGTATGGATTCCGAGTCTAGCGAGATCGACGGTATCGAGCCCAGCATAGCCACAAGGGTCGATGCGGGAGAAGGGTTCCAGGTCCATGGCCACGTTCAGCGCCACACCGTGGTAGGCACAATGGCGACTCACCTTGATGCCCAGCGCGGCGATCTTGCCCAGTCCGCGGAACGGGTCGTGTGGGTCGGCCGGGCCGGTCAGCGCGGCATGCGCGAAGGGGTCGCCCAGCCGCACATAGATGCCAGGCGCGCCGGCCACGCGGTGGCCGGTGACGCCGAGGCTCTCGAGCACCTTGAGCACCGCCGCCTCGAGCCGGTAGACGTACTCCTTGACATAGATGCCCTGGCGCCGCAGGTCGACCAGCGGATAGGCCACCACCTGCCCCGGACCGTGATAGGTCACCTGGCCGCCACGATTGCTCTGCCGCACCGGAATATCACCCGCGCCATGCACGTGATCCGGTCGACCCGCGACGCCCTGGGTGAACACCGGCTCATGTTCGGCGAGCCACAGCTCGTCGGGCGTGCTTGCGCCGCGCGATTCCGTGAAGGCACGCATCGCATCAGCGGTGGTCGCCCAGTCGCAGCGGCCGAGGCGGCGGATCAGCATGTCCATCAGTCTCGCACGTCGATGCAAGGAACGCGCCTTTGGATCGACAATGCGTCATGCGTGCGATGACCCTTTTCCTGCTGGCCCTGTTCGCGCTGGCGGCACACGCCGATGCGCGGCTGCAGTCGGCACTCGACGCATACGCGCGCGGTGATTTCGCCGCCGCACGCGCCGGCTTCGAGCGCCTGTCGCGCGAGGGTGTGCCGGCGGCCGACTACAACCTGGCCGTGATGCACCTGCGCGGCGAGCGTCGTGACGCCAACATGGCCGAAGCCGTACGACTCATGACACGCGCCGCCGACGCCGGGTTCGTGACGGCGATGGTGGGCCTGGGCGAGCTCTACGAGCGCGGCGGAAGCGGTCTCAAGCCCGACCTCGTGCTGTCGGTTCAGTGGTTTCGCCGCGGCGCCGAGGCGGGCAGCGTCGAGGCGCAACTCGCTGTGGCGACAGCGCACTATCTCGGTCGCGGTGCGCCACTCGACAAGGCTCAGGCTGCTCGCTGGTATCGCCTGGCCGCGCAGAGTGGCGACGCCGGCGCGATGTATCTGTACGCGTCGATGGTCGAGACCGGCGACGGCGTCGAACGCAACCTCGACGAGGCGCGTTACTGGTTTGCCGCCGCCGCGCGCAACGGCGAGCCCGGCGCAGCCGAGAAAGCCAAGTCGCTCGAACCGCGACCGGGCCAACCGAGCAGCTAGAGCACCACCTTGACCATCGGATGCGTCGACAGCGTCCGGTACAGTTCGTCGAGCTGATCTCGGCTGGTGGCGGTGATCGTGATCGTCAGGCCCAGGTATTTGCCACCCTTGCTTGGTCGGGACTCCACCGTGCTCGCATCGAAAGTGGGGTCGAACCGCCGCGCGACCGCGACGACGGCCTCGGTAAACCCTTCGACGTGCGCGCCCATCACCTTGATCGGGAACGCACTCGGGTACTCGATCAAGCTTTGCGCGGTCGGCGTCCCTGCGCTCATGTCGACATCGAGGCCTTCGCGCGCTGGTACGCCTCGTACAGACGCGCATAGACCGGCCCGGGCTTGCCGCGAAGCGCGCCATGTCCCACCAGCTCGCCATCGAGCTTGGTCACGGGAAGCACCTCCTTGGTGGCCGAACTCAGGATGATCTCGTCGGCCACGCGTACGTCGGCCTCGCTGATCGGCTTGAGGTTGTAGGCGATGCCTTCCTCCTCGCAGAGCTCGTGCAGCAGTTCGACCCGAATGCCTTCCAGGACATGCTCGCTCTTGGGCGGTCCCAGCAGCGCGCCGTCCTTGACGATCCAGACGTTGCTGGCCGACGCCTCGGTGAGCCATGGCCCGCCAGGGGCGCCGTCGCGCAGCATGATGGTCTCCACCGCACCGTGGTCGGCCGACATCTGCCGCGCCAGCACGTTGCCGAGCAGTGAAGTGCTCTTGATGTCGCCGCGCTCCCAGCGGAAATCACGCGCCGTCGTGCAAGCCACTCCATGGTGGCGCTGCTCGGGTGTCGCTTGCTTCATCGGCGTGCACATCATGAACACGGTCGGCGAGATCCCCTCAGGCATCACGTGGTCGCGCGGCGCCACGCCGCGCGTGACCTGCATGTACACGACCTGGTCGCCGACCCCTTCGTTCTCGGCCAGGGCCGCCACGAGCTTGCGGCAGCGTTCGAGCCATTGCTCGCGGGGATGCGGGTTGCCGATGCGAACCTTGGCGAGCGAGCGCTCGAGCCGCGCCATGTGCTCGTCGAAGCGGAACAGGCGCTTGCCATAGACGGGCACCACCTCGTAGATGCCGTCGCCGAAAATGAAGCCGCGGTCGAGCACGCTCACATGGGCCTGGGAAAGCGGCTTGTACTGGCCGTTGAGGTAACAGAGTCGATCGTTCATGGCATGGCCTAGCGGCGGTGGTGAGGGCAGCTTACTGCTACTTGATCCAAAGGCGGATGGAGTCCCAGGCACGGCCCAGCAGACCCGCCTGCGGAACCGCCTCCTGCACTACCAGCGGCACCTCGGTCAACACGGCGCCTGCAGCGGTCGTCACCTTGAGCGTGCCCACGCGCTGGCCCTGCGCAAGCGGCGCCACCAGGGGGTCGATGCGCTGCACCTGGGTCTTGAGCGCCCCGCCCTCGCCGCGCGGCACCGCGATGACCACCGAACCCTCGGCACCGAGCTTGGCGGTGGCCTGCGCGCCCTTCCATACCTCGGGCGTGACGATCGGCTTGCCCGCCTCGAACAGGCGCACCGGGTCAAACGCCGAGAAGCCCCAATTCAGCAGTTTCTGGCTTTCGCTGGCGCGCGCCTCGCGCGAAGCGGTGCCCAGCACGACCGACAGCAGACGCCGCTTCTGGCCCGCACCCAGGTTCGGGTATTCGCGCGCCGCGCTGGCCACCAGGCAGTACCCCGCAGCGTCGGTGAATCCGGTCTTCATGCCGTCGACGGCCGGGTCGCGCCGCAGCAGCAGGTTGCGGTTGTCCTGCCGGATCTTGTTGTACGTGTACTCCTTGATGCTGTAGTAGCGGTAGTACTGCGGAAAGTCGCGCACGATGTGCGTGGCGATCGTCGCGACATCGCGCGCGCTCGCGCGATGCCCGCTCTCGGTCATGCCGGTCACGTTCGTGAACGCGGTGTTCTTCAGGCCCCAGGCCTGGGCCTGACGGTTCATCATCGCGACGAAATTGTCCAGGCTGCCGCCGACCGCCTCGGCCAGTGCCACCGAGGCGTCATTGCCTGACACGACGATCATGCCGTGTAGCAATTCGTCAACTGTCGGCTTCATGGTCGTGTCGATGAACATCAGCGACGGATCGCCCTTGCGCTCGTCCCACGCGCGCACGCTGACCGGCACTTGCTGCTCGAGCGTGAGCTTGTTGTCGCGCAGGGCGCCGAACACGATGTACGCCGTCATCAGCTTGGTCAGCGAGGCCGGATCGGTGGGTGCATCGGCATCACGCTCGGCCAGGACCTGATTGGTGGTCACGTCCAGCAGCAGGTACTGGCGCGCCGCGATTTCGGGCGGTTGGGGCGATTGGGCCCGTGACGGAAGGGCAGCAAGGGCCGTGGCCGCGGCCAGCACGAAGGCGAACAGTGATTTCATCGAACCTGACAGAGGACGAGCGAGGGAAAAGGTTCACTCAGTCGGCACTGGCCGACAGGTGTTGGAGCACGAGCGATTTCAGCAGCGCCAGTTGCCCATGGAAGAAGTGCCCGCCGCCGGGCACCACGACCACTGGCAGCGCCTGCGGACGCGCCCATTCCAGCGTGGCCGCGAGCGGCACGACCTCGTCGGCTTCACCGTGCACGACAAGTGTGCCCTGCGGTACCGGCGCGACCGTGAAGTTCTGTGATGCAGGCCCGACGAGCACGAGGTGCCGCGGATGCGTCTGGCTCGCCGCGTGCGATGCGACGTAGGCCCCGAACGAGAACCCTGCGAGGGCCAGCGGCTCGTCGCCCGCGCGCAGCGCGGTGATCACGGCCAATGCATCGTCGATCTCGCCACGGCCCTCGTCCCACTCGCCCCCCGAACCACCAATGCCGCGGAAATTGAAGCGCGCCGTGCGCCACCCGCGCTGCACGAACGCGCGCGCGAGCGTCACGACGACCTTGTTGTCCATCGTGCCGCCGTGCAAGGGATGCGGATGGCACACCACCGCCAGGCCGCGAGCGCCGGCCTCCGGGACGTCGATGGCACATACCAGGTCGCCGGCCGGGCCAGCCACGCTGCGCTTGAGAGTGCGCGGGTTCAATCCGGTCCCCGGCAGGGCTCAATGGCCGACGTCGGGCGACAGCAGCAAGCGCGTGACGACCTCTCCCCGCAACAGGTGGGACTCGACGATCTCGTCGATGTCGGCCTCGTCCACGTAGGTGTACCAGGTGGCTTCGGGGTAGACGACTGCCACCGGCCCCCCGGCGCAGCGGTCGAGACAGCCTGCCTTGTTGACACGCACACCACCAGGACCGTGGATGCCGGCCGCCTTGACGCGCGCCTTGCAGCGTTCAAAGCCCTTATGTGCGTCTCGATCGGCGCAACATGCCTCGCCGTTGTCGCGCTGATTGAGGCAGAAGAAGACGTGGCGCTGGTAGTAGCTGTCGCTCATCGCGAAATTGTAGGTGTGCGCATCGATCACGCCCCTTCGCGCCGCGCAAGGAGCGCAAGCAGCCACGCCATCGCGGCGAAGGGCCACAGCCAGCCGACCCACTGCGCGAGGCCATGGAAGCGGATGAAGCGGCCTTGCTCCCAGCCCTGCAGACTCGCCGCGAAGTAGGGGTCGGCCGGTGCCTGCGCGATCAGCGCCACGAGTGCGGCCAGCGCGGCCAGGCCCAGTGCAGCGGCGAGCCGCCGTCCGATACCCAGCAGCATGACGCCGATTGCCGCGGCCAATGACAGTGCCCACAGCGTTGACGGCGACCACCAGGCCAGCGCGTGCGTCGGGCCGAAGTTCAGTGCGGTCGACAGGGTCGTCGCCCCGATGCCGAGGGCAATCGCACCGAATAGAAGCACGCCGCGATGCAAGCCTGCAGGGGATGTCGCATACGCCACCAAGCACGGCGCGAGGGCGCCGAAGACCACGATCAGACCTTCCTGAATCCGTGACAACGTGGGTCGCAGCGCCGCATCCTCGCGCAGCCAGTCGGCCACTTCGTCGGCCCATGACGACCCGGCGACCGCCGCAGCGGCGAGGGTGCGCACTTCACCGCCGACATGGCCGAGGCCGAACGGCACCGGCGTCGGGAACAGCAGCGCCACCGGCCACAGCAGCAGCAGCACGATCGCCACCGCGCTGTTGGGCGCGAACCAGCGGCGGCGCAGCCCCTGCCAGCGATCGACATAGCCCGTCGCCTGCACTGCCGCACCGACCATGGCGCCACACAGCCCGCCGGCGACGTTGAAGGCGCAGTCCTTCAGCGACGGCACACGGCTGGGAAGGAACTGCTGGCTCAACTCCACCGCATACGACAGGCAGGCCGCTAGGGCAAGCGCCGATATCAGCGAACGGCCGGGCCGGTGGCCGCTGCGCACGAAGGCGCCGAAGACCAGGGCGCCCACCGGCACGTAGCCCGCGAAATTGGCGAACTCGTCGAAGCGGTCGCGCCAAGGCGGCCAGGGCAGCAACCATAGTTCCGACGCCCCCACGCCGGGCGGCCAGCGCCAGCCCTCGAACGGGTAAAGGCTGGCGTAGACGACCAGCAGGCCGGCCAGCAGCGCCAGCGGCAGCGCCGTGGTGGGGTGCCGCATCAGAAGGGCTTGACGACGACCAGCACGACGGCGGCGGTGAACAGCAGCACCGAGGCCTCGTTGAAGATGCGGAACCAGCGTGAACTGCGTTGATTGCGCTGCTGCTCGAAGGACCGCAGCAGCGCGCGGCACATGTGGTGGTAGCCGATCACGACAACCACGACCGCCAGCTTCGCGTGAAGCCATCCGCCGCGCACGCCATAGCCCAGCCAGAGCAACACACCGAGCAGCAGCGCCGGCCACATCAGGAGGCTGGCAAATCGGTAGAGACGGCGCGACATCAGCAGCAGTCGCTCGCGCTCGGCCTGGCTGTCGGCGGGCACCTCTGCGAGATTGACCATCAGGCGCGGCAGGTAGAACAGGCCCGCGAACCAGCTCGCGACGAGAACGATGTGGAACGCCTTGACCCAGAGGTAGCCGCTGCTCATGCGATCGATTATCGGCAGCCTGCGAGAAAGGCGGTCCGCCACCGCCGTTCGCGAGAAAAAGGGCCCCAGCCTTGCGGCTGGGGCGCAATGCCTTGTCGCGGCAATCGCGCCAAGGCACCTGCTCAGGGAGGTAAAGCAGGGAATGACGGCCTTGCGGCTATCATTCGCTGGCGAATGTATCAGAGTTCGTGAATTATGTAACGATCCAGATACACGCCCGCCCGGGGCGCAGGCGGTCGCAGCGCCGCACGATGCGCCTCATGACGACACCGCCCCTGCCCCCCTTTCCTGCCAGCCGCCCGCGCCGCCTGCGGCGCGATGCCGGCATCCGCGCACTCGTGCGCGAGGCACATCTCAAAGCTGCCGACCTGATCTACCCGGTGTTCGTGCTCGATGGCCACAACCGTGCCGAAGACGTGGCGTCGATGCCGGCCGTGCAGCGGCTGTCCGTGGACCGCCTGTACGCACGTGCCGAGGCTTGCCTGGACCTTGGCGTGCCGGTGATGGCGTTGTTTCCGGTGATCGATCCGACACTGAAGACACCCGACGGCCGCGAGGCGACCAACCCCGACGGTCTGGTGCCGCGCGCCGTGCGCGAACTCAAGCAGCGGTTCCCCGAGCTCGCGCTGCTGACCGACGTCGCGCTGGACCCCTTCACCTCGCATGGCCAGGACGGGTTGATCGACGAAAACGGCTACATCCTCAACGACGAGACCGTCAAGGTCCTCGTCGAGCAGGCCAAGCTGCAGGCGGCCGCGGGCGTGGACATCGTCGCGCCGAGCGACATGATGGACGGCCGCATCGGTGCCATCCGCGCCGCACTCGAATCGAGCGGCGCGATCCACACCAAGATCATGGCCTACAGCGCCAAGTATGCGAGCGCGTTCTATGGACCATTTCGTGATGCGGTCGGGTCGGCGAAGAGCCTGGGCAAGGGCGACAAGAAGGTCTACCAGATGGACCCGGCCAACACCGACGAGGCGCTGCGCGAGGTCCAGCTCGACATCGCCGAGGGCGCCGACATGGTGATGGTCAAGCCCGGCATGCCGTACCTCGACATCGTGCGCCGCGTGAAGGACACGTTCCGCATGCCGACCTTCGCCTACCAGGTGAGCGGCGAATACTCGATGCTCAAGGCCGCTGCGGCCAACGGTTGGCTCGACCACGACGCGGTGATGATGGAATCGCTGCTCGCCTTCAAGCGGGCGGGTGCGGACGGCGTGCTGACCTACTTCGCGCTCGACGCTGCCCGCAAGCTTCGCTGAGCTGTTGGCCCGGGCGGGTTCGATGCGCGTCTTTCACATCCGACCCGACCGATTCGTCGAACTCGACGAGTTGCCCGATACGCTGCCGCCCGGCGGCTTCATATGGATCGGCAGCGCCCGCCGAGAGTTCGAGGTCAACGCTGCACTGATCCAGGAGCGCCTCCAGCGATGGGAAGGCGGCACGCTGGTCGACCTGCACGTGTCCGACCTGCTCAACAACCACCTGCCGAGCCAGTTCGACTACACGTCCTGGTACGACATGATGGTGTTCCGCCGCCTGGCAGCGAGCCCGGGCAGCGACAAGCTGGTCGTCGACGACGAGCACGGTACGCTGCGCAGCACACGCCAGGCACTCGATGCGATCGACACCAGCCCGGTCGGCTTCGCCGTGTTCGACCATGTGCTGCTGACGGTGCACCCGGCCGACTGTGCCGTGCGTGAGTACTTCGCGCAC
>JAOUIM010000440.1 GCA_029884035.1 Aquincola sp.
GGCGAATCCAATGCGACGATCGCGAGACGGCTCGGCATCGATCTGACGACGGTAGCGCATCACCTCGCGCTGCTGGAGCTTCCGCCCCCGCTGGAGGCAGCACTCCGCACCGGCCGTTGCGCGGCGGCGCGCACGCTGTACGAACTGAACAAGGTTCATGCGCAGCGCCCCGAGGCCGTCGTCAAACTCCTGAGGAGCGAGGTGCCGATTACGCGCGAAGCAGTGGCTGCGCTGCGCAAGCCAACGCTCGGTCTCTTGTCTAGTGCGCGAGTCGGTCTGAGCAATCGCCGATGGCTCCAATGCGAGGAGTAACTTAAGCAGTAACTGGAGCCCTTCGCTCTTTCAAGTTCACCGTGCGAGACGGGGGGTAGCCCATCCTGTGATGGAGCCCTTGCCACCAGACAAACCAACGGCTTGCGGCCTTCATCGAACTGCAAGCCGTTTTGCTTTGTGGAGTTCCCGTGTCACCGGTGGACCACCCGGGAATCTACCCAAGGCCGCAGCGGCGGCGATCGCTATCCTGCGCCGCGGGGTTTGCCGATGCCAGGAACTCATTGGGCCGGCGGCCAGGGATCTTGCTCCATTCACATTGAGCCGACACACGCTACAGGAGACGCCATTGCTGTTTCGATCTCGATCGCTGAAGTGCGCAGCAGCCCTTGCCGCGCTCGTCCTCACTTCCTGCGCCAGTGCGCCTGACTCGAAACCGACATCGGGTCCCCCATCTGCGACATCCGCGGCTCCAGCCGCTGCCGCGTCGCACTACGCGGTCATCCCGCCGAACAAGGACAGCGACCTCAAGCTCTATCGTGCGGACGGGCGCATCGCCCAGGGCGCGCAGGCGCTCGGCGCGATGCAGCGTGACGCACAGGTCGTGCTGTGGCTCGCGGGGAACCAGTTCTTTGCGATGGACGACGTCGTGAGGGCGTTCCAGAAACAGAATCCGGGTGCGTCGGTCGGGCTGATCACGCTGCCCCCCGGTTTGCTGCTCGAGGCCATCGAAAAAGGGGGGTGGGTCTATGGTGGTGTCGAGTACGCGGGGCTGCCGGACGTGTACGCGTCGGTCAATCTGGGGCACCTGCAGAAACTCAAACGTTCGGGACTCGCCGATCGGTACTCGGTGTACATGCACAACGAGATGGTGCTGATGGTGGCCCGGGGCAATCCGAAGCGGGTCGCAGGCGTCGCCGACGTGATGCGCGCCGATGTCCGGACGTCGATGCCCAATCCGGTCAACGAAGGCATCATGCAGTTCTACGGCCGCAAGGTCCTCGAGCGCCGCGGGGCCTGGCAGCACGTCGCGGCAGGCAAGGAGTGCGTGTCGTGCCAGACGACGCCGAACAATTGGTTCACCGCGGTCCACCATCGCGAGACACCGGAGCGCATCCTCGCCGGCACGTCGGATACCGGGATCGTTTGGCTGACCGAGGCGATCGAGGCGCAGCGCGAAGGTAAAGCGGTCGAAGCCGTGCGGCTCCCGCCGGAGGACAGCATGCGCGACGAAGTCGCATACGCAGTGTGCGCCTTGACCAAGGGCTCTCGTCAGGCGATGGCTGCGCGCTACCTCGACTTCCTGGCCAGCGCCGATGCCCAGGCTGCCTACGCGAAGTTCGGCTTCGTGAATGCGTCTGCGCAGGAACTGACACTGAAGCCGATTCCCTGACCAGCCTTTGGCGTTGGCGCGGAACCTACTTCATCGCGAACAGCTTCAACAGGTCTCCGCGCGAGACGATGCCCCGGACCTGCCGCTGGTCGTCGGTGACCACCAGGCGCTTGATCTTGTTGCGGTCCATCAACGACACCGCATCGGCCAGCGTCGCCGTCTCGTCGATCGTGACCGGAGAGCGCGTCATGATGTCGTCGACGATCGTGCCCATGCCCTTGCGGGCGCGACGCTTGCGCACCACGGTTTCCAGAATGTCGGCAACGAGCCGACCCTGCAGGTTCATCGCGGACAGGAAGTCCGCCTCGGTCACGATACCGACCAGCCGGTCATCGGCGTCGAGCACGGGCACGCCGCCGATCTTCTTGGCCACCATCATCTCGGCCGTCACCGGCAACGACGCTCCCTGACGAACGGTCACTACCTCGCGCGTCATCACGTCGCCCACATGCATGGTCTGGGCGTGGCGCATCTGCGGCGCCGTTCGGATGTCCTTGCCCAGGAAATTCATGTGCGAAGGCAACAGCGGCACGTTCGGCAGGTGGCCCGGCAGCAGCATGTTCCAGTAGACCCACTTGAAGGCGATCTTCCCCACGTGGTTCATGTAGCTCTCTTCCAGCAGCGAGAACGGCCCGGCGTACGGAAGCGGGAACGATCCCTCCAGCGGCTCGATGTCGTAGTTGAAGTCGAGCAGCATCGCCTTGTGGTGACCGGTCTCGACGAAACAGTTGGCGTGACCGTCGAAGCTGGCAAGGGGCGGCTTGCCGTCGATCTCTCGCAGCAGGTTCTCGACCACGGTCTCGGCTTCGAAGTGCGCCACCGAGCCGGCCTTCGAGGTGGACACGTTGGTGTTGTCGCCGAGCAGATAGATCTGTTCCGCCTTGCGACTGCGCAGCGTGCGTGGATCGGTCACGCCATAGCCCGCGCCGTCGCCCAGCCCCGAATCGTCGAGCACCGCCGGGCCCAGGTTCGGAGGAATCGCGCACAGCAGGTCGAACTCGACGGTCCGTCCGTCGAACGTGCGGATCACCTTGGCCGCCATGTCGACCGACGACGTCGCGAAGTTCGGCACGACATGGATGCCCTTGGCCTCGGCGACCTTGGACAGCACGCGATTGGCATTGGGCTTCGTGAACGCACCGGTGTAGGGTGTGACCAGTGAGATCTCGACGCGATCGCGGATCCCCTTCTGCCTGAAGTAGTAGTCGGCCAGAAACGCGAACTCGAGCGGCGCCACCGGGCACTTGATCGGCATTTCGCAGATGTCGACCACGAGCCGACCTTCCTTCATGCTGCCGATCGCCTCGCGCATCGCCAGGGCGCCGTCGAGCGTGTAGAAGGTATGAACGCCCCGCCCCATCTGTTCGGCCATGCCCTCGATCTCTTCCGGGGCGCAGCGGCAGCCCAGAGACGAGATCAGGAAGTCGTACGGGTAGGTGCCCTGGCTGGTTCGAACTTCGCGCCTGGCGTGGTCGACGAGCTGGATGTCC
>JAOUIM010000441.1 GCA_029884035.1 Aquincola sp.
CTGGCTCGCGAGAAGTCGCTGGCGCTCGAGGGCGCAGCCACCGAGGTCGTGCGCGAGATGCGTGCGCTCAAGCAGGCGATCCCCGGCTACGGCCACCCGCTGCACAAGGCGCGCGACCCGCGCGTCGCGCGGCTGTTCGCCGTGGCGGTCGAGGCGGGGGCGCCCGGCCGGTTCATCGCCATCGCCGAGGCGGTGGAGAAGGTGCTGCCCGGCATGACGGGTCGCGACCTGCGCCTGAACGTGTCGGCGGCGATCCCTGCGGTAATGCTCGACGTGGGCTTCCCGGCCGAGGCGCTCAAGGGCGTGCCGATCCTGGCGCGCACGGCCGGCCTGATCGGCCACCTCACCGAAGAACTCACCGCGCCGATCGGCTTCGCGCTGTCCTACCAGGCCTCGCGCGAGCAGCGCTACACCGGTGCGCTGCCGCCGGGCGTGACGCTGAAGACGCCACACGCCGAGTGATGCCATGAGCAAGGTTCTCGAAGGGGTGCGTGTCGTCGAGCAAGGCACCTTCATCACCGGCCCGGCGGCATCGATGCTGCTCGCGGACCTGGGAGCCGACGTGGTCAAGGTCGAGCAGCGCGAGGGCGACCCATTCCGTGCCTTCCGCGGCGGCACCTACAGCCCGCACTACCAGACGTACAACCGCAACAAGAAGAGCGTCACGCTCGACACCCGCGACGGTGCCGATCTGGCGCTGTTCGACCAGCTGGTGCGCGAGGCCGACGTTTATATCCAGAACTTCCGCCCCGGCGTGGCCGAGAAGATCGGTGCCGGCGAGGCACGGCTGCGCGAGCTGAATCCGCGCCTCATCTATTGCGCGATCAGCGGCTTCGGGCCCGATGGACCTGCGGCGCAGCGCCCGAGCTATGACACGGTCGCGCAAGCCGCGAGCGGGTTCCTCAAGCTCCTGGTCAACCCAGCCAACCCGCGCGTCGTGGGCCCGGCGATCGCCGATGCGCTGACCGGCTTCTATGCGGCCTACGGCATCCTCGGGGCGCTGTACGAGCGCGCGAACCGGAGCACAGAAATCGGCCGGCGCGTCGAGGTGTCGATGCTCGAGGCGATGACGCACTTCAACCTCGACGCCTTCACGCACCTGTTTTCCGAGGGCGAGGTGATGGGGCCCTTCAGCCGTCCGAGCGTGTCGCAGAGCTACGTCCTGCCCTGTGCCGACGGCAAGTGGATCGCGCTGCACATGTCCAGCCCGCCGAAGTTCTGGCAAGGCCTGGCCCAGGCGATCGACAAGCCGGACCTGTTCGACGACCCGCGCTTTGCCACCCGCGAGTCACGCATCGACAACCAGCCAGCACTGATCGAACTGCTGAGCTCGCTGTTCCACAAGCGCGAGCGCGCCGAATGGTGCCGCCGCCTCGAGGCACTTGACGTGCCCCATGCACCGATGTACGACACCCACGAGGTGCCGGTCGATCCGCAGGCCAGGCATCTGCAATTGTTCATCGACGCGGCTCACCCCGCAGGCGGCCGCTGGACCACAGTGCGCACGCCCGTCAGCTTCGACGGCCAGCGGGCGCTCGATGTCAGCGCACCGCCGCTGCTCGGCGATCATGACGCGATACTGCGCGGCGGCGGCTCGGTATGGTCGCCGCGCCCTTGAAGCCAGGAGGCATCGCACACCATGAAGACCCTCGACATCGTCGGCCTGTGCGGCAGCTTGCGCGCGGCGTCCTACAACCGCATGGCGATGGCACTCGCCGCCGAATGCATGCCCGCGTCGATGAAACTCGAGATCGAGGATTGGCGCGACGTACCGGCGTTCGACGGCGACGTGCTGGCCCGCGGCCTGCCGCCGCCGGTGGCTGCCTTGCGCGAGCGCATCCGGCGCGCCGACGGTGTGCTGATCGTGACGCCCGAGTACAACTTCTCGGTGCCCGGCGGTCTGAAGAACGTGCTCGACTGGTTGAGCCGCGGCGACGATCAGCCCTGGCCCTTCAAGCCGGTGGCCATCGCCAGCGCGTCGACGGGGCCGCTGGGCGGCGCGCGCGTGCAATACGACCTGCGCAAGGTGCTGCTCTATCTCAACGCGATGGTGCTGGCCAAACCGGAGGTCTTCATCGCGATGGCGCCGACGAAGTTCGATGCCGCCACGGGTCGCTGCACCGACGAGGTCACGCGCAAGTTCATGACCGACCAGATGGCGGCCTTCGAGCGCTGGATCGGCAGTGTGGCGCGGATGAAGGGCTGAACGTGCTGCCGCGGCGACGGATCACTGCGCTGTCGCCGCCGGCGCGTACACCGCGCCGAAGCGGATGCCCAGGAGTGCATCGAGCGACACCTCCTCCTGCTTGACGAACCCACGCTGCGGCAGCACGCCCTGCGCCAGCAGGTCGAGCATCGCGACCAGGCTCGACGCGGTCGTGATCTGGATCGCGCTCCTCAGGTGCCCGCCGATCTTCGCGCTGTAGATCTTGCGCGCGTAGGTCTCCTGGACCAGGCGGCCTTCGCGCCAGCCGGCGACGGTGACGAAGATGATGACGACGTCCTGCATCGTCGCCGGCACGGCGTTCTCGAGGATGTCCTTGAGCACATCGCGCCGGTCCGCCAGGCGCAGGTCGTGCAGCAGCGCCTTCATGATCGCGGCGTGCCCCGGGTAGCGGATCGTGCGGTAGTTCAGCGTGCGCACCTTGCCTTCGAGCGTCTCGCACAACGTGCCCAGGCCCCCCGAGGTGTTGAAGGCCTCGTAGAGCACACCGTCGAGCGCGAACTCCTCGCGCTCCTCGAGCGCCGGCACCTCGACGCGGCGGCCGTCGACGATCGCCTCGCAGGGCTCGATGTACTCGTTGATGACGCCCTCGGTATTCCAGGTCAGGTTGTAGTTCAACGCGTTGCTCGGGTACGCGGGCAGCGCGCCCACGCGCATGCGCACGCTGTCGAGCCGGTCGAAGCGCGACGCCAGGTCGGCCGCAACGATCGAGATGAAGCCGGGCGCGAGGCCGCATTGCGGGATCAGCGCTGTCTGCGCACTGCCGGCGAGCGTGCGGATCTTCTTGGTGACGGCGACGTCTTCGGTCAGGTCGAGGTAATGCACGCCCATCGCGCATGCCGCCTCGACGATGCCGGTCGTCAGGTGGAAGGGCGCGGCCGACAGCACGGCGTACTGGCCGTCGAGCGCGCGCTTG
>JAOUIM010000061.1 GCA_029884035.1 Aquincola sp.
GGCCACGCCATCGGTACCGTCGACCCCGACGAGGCCGCACGCACGCTGGCGCTGTTCGCTGAACTCGCCCAGACCCGGCAGGCGGCGGCATGAAATACGTCGACGAGTTCCGCGACGGCGCACTGGCGCGCGGCATTGGCGCGCGCATCGCCGCCGAGGTGCGGCCTGACCGGCGCTACAGCTTCATGGAGTTCTGCGGCGGCCACACGCACGCGATCTCGCGCTATGGCATCGCCGAGCTGCTGCCTGAGGCGGTGCACATGATCCACGGCCCCGGCTGCCCGGTGTGCGTGCTGCCGATCGGGCGTATCGACCAGGCGATCGGCATCGCGCTCAAGCATGGAGCCATCGTCTGCACCTACGGCGACACGATGCGCGTGCCGGCCTCGCCCGCCGCCGGGCCGCCCCAAGGCGGGCAGCACCCCCTCGGGGGGCGCGAGCCGCAGGCGAGCCGGGGGTCCACGGAGTCGCTGAGCCTGATGAAAGCCAAGGCGCGCGGTGCCGACATCCGCATGGTCTATTCGGCGGCTGACGCGTTGAAGACTGCGCGCGAGAACCCGGCTCGCGAGGTCGTGTTCTTCGCCATCGGCTTCGAGACGACGACGCCACCCACCGCGCTCGTCATCCAGCAGGCGGCAAAGGAGGGCCTGGGGAACTTCAGCGTGCTGTGCTGCCACGTGCTGACACCCAGCGCCATCACGCACATCCTCGAATCGGCCGAGGTGCGCCGGTTCGGCACGGTGCCGATCGACGGCTTCATCGGGCCGGCCCATGTGAGCATCGTGATCGGCTCAGGCCCCTACGAGCATTTCGCCGAGGAGTACAGGAAGCCGGTGGTGATCGCCGGTTTCGAGCCGCTGGACGTGATGCAGGCTTGTCTGATGCTGGTGCGCCAGGTCAACGAGGGCCGGGCCGAGGTGGAGAACCAGTTCGTGCGCGCGGTCACGCGCCAGGGCAACCTCGCGGCGCAACGCGCGGTGTCCGACGTGTTCGAGCTGCGCGAGCGCTTCGAGTGGCGCGGCCTGGGCGAAGTGCCGTACTCGGCGCTGAAGATCCGTGCGGGCTACGCCGCGTTCGACGCCGAGCGCCGCTTCGACCTGCACTACGAGCCGGTGCCCGACCACAAGCAATGCGAGTGCGGCGCGATCCTGCGCGGCGTGAAGAAGCCGACCGACTGCAAACTGTTCGGCAACGTGTGCACGCCCGAGAACCCGACGGGCTCGTGCATGGTTTCGAGCGAAGGCGCCTGCGCGGCGCATTACTCGTATGGGCGCTTCCGGGACGTCGAGCTGGTGGCGGAGAGCGCCGCATGACCGTGAAGAAGGATTACGTCCGACCGCTGGACGTCAAGAATGGTCGCATCGACATGAACCACGGCGCGGGCGGGCGCGCGTCGATGCAGCTGATCGAGGAAGTCTTCGCGCGCGCCTTCGACAACGACTTCCTGCGCCAGGGCAACGACGGCGCCACATTGCCGGTGCCGGCCGAACTGCTCGAAGGCGGGCGCCTGGTGATGTCCTGCGACGGCCATATCGTCTCGCCATTGTTCTTCCCCGGCGGCGACATCGGCTGCCTGGCGGTGCACGGCACGGTCAACGACGTCGCGATGATGGGGGCGCGGCCGCTGTACCTGTCGGCCAGCTTCATCCTCGAGGAAGGCTTCCCGCTCGCCGACCTGAAGCGCGTCGTCGAGTCGATGGCCGCCGCTGCGCGCGAGGCCGGCGTGCCGGTGGTCACCGGCGACACCAAGGTGGTCGAGCAGGGCAAGGGCGACGGCTGCTTCATCGCCACCACGGGCGTCGGTGTCGTGCCGCGCGGTGTCGCGGTGGGCGGCGCCAACGCCAAGGCGGGCGACGTGCTGATCGTCTCCGGCACGATCGGCGAGCACGGCGTGGCGGTGCTGTCGCAGCGCGAGTCGCTCGAGTTCGAGACTGCCATCGTCTCCGACACCGCGGCGCTGCACACGCTGGTGGCCGCGATGCTGCGCGTCGCGCCGCCCGGCGCCGTGCACATGCTGCGCGACCCGACGCGCGGCGGGCTGGGCACGACCTTGAACGAGATCGCGCGCCAGTCGAATGTCGGCATGCTGATCGACGAGGCCACGATCCCGATGCGGCCGCAGGTCGAGGCCGCCTGCGAGCTGCTGGGGCTGGATCCGCTGTACATCGCCAACGAAGGCAAGCTGGTCGCAGCGGTGGCGCCCGAGGCGGCCGATGTCGTGCTGGCCGCCATGCGCGCGCATCCGCTGGGTGCCAACGCCGCGCGCATCGGGAGCGTCGTGGCCGACGAGCACCGCTTCGTTCAGATGCAGACCCGCTTCGGCGGCAGACGAATCGTCGACTGGTTGTCCGGAGAGCCTTTGCCGCGGATCTGTTGATGCGCCTGCTGCTGCTCACCCACGCCTTCAACAGCCTGGCGCAGCGGCTGTTCGTCGATTTGCGCGCCGACGGTCACGAGGTCTCGGTCGAGTTGGACATCGCCGATGCGGTGACCGAGGAGGCGGTCGCGCTGTGGCAGCCCGACGTGGTGATCGCGCCCTTCCTCAAGCGCCGCATTCCCGAGTCGGTGTGGTCGACACGGCTTTGCCTCGTCGTGCACCCGGGTCCACCGGGCGACCGCGGACCGTCGGCTCTGGACTGGGCGGTGCTGACCGGTAAACGCGAGTGGGGCGTCACGGTGCTGCAGGCCACCGGCGACTACGACGCCGGGCCGGTGTGGGCGTGGCGGGCGTTCGCGATGCGCGAGCTCGCCACCAAGTCGAGCCTGTACCGGGACGAAGTGGTCGAGGCAGCGGTGGACGCGGTGCGCGAGGCGATCGCGAAGTGGACACCGGGTGCGGTGTGCAAGTCGGCGCCGTCGCCCGGCTGCTGGCAGCCGCCGATGACCCAGGCCGAACGTGCGATCGACTGGATGCGCGACACGACAGCCGTCGTGCTGCGCAAGCTGCGGGCTTCGGACGGGTTCCCTGGCGTGGCCGACTCGCTATTCGGCGTGACAGCGCATCTGTTCGATGCGCACCCGGCGAGTGACGACGACCTGCGACGCGCCCCTGCGGGTGCCCCGGGCGACGTGGTCGCGCGGCGTGGTCCGGCGCTGTTGAGGCGCACCACCAACGCCGCGGTGTGGATCGGCCATGTGCGGCGCCATCGCGGCGACGGCGCGCCCACGCTCAAGCTCGCCGCCACGCGCGCCTTCGCCGCCGAGTGCGCTGCGTTGCCCGAGCTGCCGGTGCCGTTGATGCGCGACGACGAGACCTGGGACGAACTGCGCTACCGCGAACACGGCCCTGCCGGTGCGCGTGTGGGCGTGCTGTCGTTCGAATTCCACAACGGCGCGATGAGCACGCGCCAATGCCGACGCCTGGCCGCCGCGCTGCACGCGGTGGCGCAGCGAGCGACCCGCGTGGTGGTGCTCGACGGCGGCCCCGACTTCTTCAGCAACGGCATCCACCTGCACGAGATCGAGGCCGACCAGATCGACGGCGGCAGCGCGGCCGATGCCTCGCTGGCCAACATCGAGGCCATCGACGACGTGGCGCTGGCCATCCTGTCGCTCACCGATCGCCTGGTGATTGCCGCGTTGCGCGGCAATGCCGGCGCCGGCGGCTGCTTCCTCGCGCTGGCCGCCGACGAGGTGTGGGCGCATCGCGGCGTGGTGCAGAACCCGCACTACAAGAACATGGGCAACCTGTACGGCAGCGAGTACTGGACCTACCTGCTGCCGCGGCGGGTCGGCGAGGACCGCGCGCGCGCGCTGATGCGCGGCCGGCTGCCGCTGGGCGCGCGCGAGGCGCACGTGCTGGGCCTGGTCGACGCGGTGCTGACCGATGGCGCGCACGGGTTCGACGCCGCGGTCATCGAACGCGCGCTCGCCCTGGCCGCCGACACCGGGTCGACTGCGCGCGTGGCCGTCAAGGCCGCTCGGCGCGAGGCCGACGAGCGCATCAGGCCGCTGGCCGCCTACCGAGAGGAGGAACTGCGCCGCATGCGGCTGAACTTCTACGGCTTCGATCCTTCGTACCACGTCGCGCGCCACCACTTCGTACATCGCAAGCCGCACGCGTGGACGCCGCGGCATCTGGCCGTTCACCGCTGAGCTAGCATCCAGCGATGAGACTTGCGCGCCGCACCGCGCTGGGCATGCTGGGTGCCGCGCTGATGCCGGTGCACGCCCAGGCGCGCAGCCTGACAATCGCCGCGGCCTCCGATCTGCGCTTTGCGCTCGACGAGACCATGCGAGCCTTCCGTGCCATGCACGCGGATGCGCGCATCGAGGTCGTCTACGGATCGTCGGGCAAGCTGGCCACGCAAATCCGCCATGGCGCGCCGTTCGATGTGTTCCTTTCGGCCGACCGCGAGTTCGCCGATGCACTGCACCGCAACGGGTTCGCTGCCGGCGCGCCGCGCCTGTACGCGCGCGGCCATCTCGTCGCGTGGAGCACCGACGCGTCGCTCGGCCGCCTGCCGCTTGCGGATCTGGTGCGCGACGTGCGCGTGCGGCGCTTCGCGATCGCCAACCCCGAGCATGCGCCCTACGGCCGCCGTGCCGTCGAGGCATTGCGTTCGCAGGGGCAGTGGGACGCGGTGCAGCCCAAGCTCGTGTTCGGCGAGAACATCGCGCAGGCCGTGCAGTTCGTGCAGACCGGCGCGGCGCAGGCCGGCCTGGTGGCGCTGTCGCTGGTGCTGGCCCCCGCACTGGCGGGCGAGGGCGCATACACCGGCGTGCCCGAGGCCTGGCACAGCCCGCTCGAGCAGTCGATGGTGGTCACGCGCCGCGCCATGGACAATGCGCTCGCCCATGCCTTCGTCGCCCATCTCGAAAGCCCCGCGGCGCGCGCCACGCTCGCCCGCTTCGGCTTCGCACCGCCGGGCGAGGGCCCACGCTGAACCGCGCCGCGCGGTGACGGCCCCGTGAGTGCCGGCGACTGGCAGGCCGTCGGCGTCACGCTGCGGCTGGCGGCCACGACCACGCTGGTGCTGCTGCTGCTGGGCACGCCGCTGGCGTGGTGGCTCGCACGCACGCAGCGCTCGCGCGCGGCCACGGTGGTCGACTCGCTGGTGGCGCTGCCGCTGGTGCTGCCGCCCACGGTGCTGGGCTTCTATCTGCTGGTGCTGCTCGGCCCGCAGGGCGCGCTGGGCCAGGCGTTCGCGGCGCTGGGCCTGCCGCCGCTGGTGTTCAGCTTCTGGGGCCTGGTGGCGGCCAGCGTGGCGAGCAGCCTGCCCTTCATGGTGCAGCCGCTGCGCGACGCCTTCGCCGGCGTGGGCGTGCGCATGACCGAGGTGGCGGCCACGCTGCGCGCCTCGCCGCTCGATGCCTTCTTCAGCGTCGCGGTGCCGCTGTCGCGACGCGGTTTCCTGTCGGCGCTGACGCTGACCTTTGCGCACACCGTGGGCGAGTTCGGCGTCGTGCTGATGGTGGGCGGCAACATCCCCGGCGCCACGCGGGTGCTGTCGATCGCAATCTACGACCATGCCGAGGCGATGAACTACGCGGCTGCGCATGCACTGGCCGGTGGCCTGCTGCTCGCGTCGTTCGCCGCGCTGCTGGCGCTGAACCTCGCGCACCGGCGGCGCACCGTGGCCCCGGCATGACGGCATCGACCACGATCGAGGCGCGCTTCGCGCACCGCTTCGGCACCAGCGGCTTCGCATTCGACGTCGACCTGCATCTGCCCGCGCGCGGCGTGTCGGTGTTGTTCGGCCCCTCGGGCTGCGGCAAGACCACGCTGTTGCGCTGCCTGGCCGGGCTGCAGCGCGCGCAGCGCGGCCGCCTCGTCGTCGGCGACCAGGTGTGGCAGGACGATGCGAGCGCCACGTTCGTTCCACCGCACCGGCGCGCCATCGGCATGGTGTTCCAGGAACCGAGCCTGTTCCCGCACCTGTCGGTGCAAGGCAACCTCGACTACGGCCTGAGGCGTGTCGCCGGCGCCGTTCAACGCACCATGCTCGCGACTGCGGTCGAGTTGCTGGGCATTGGCGCGCTGCTGCCGCGCAGGCCCGACACGCTGTCGGGCGGCGAGCGCCAGCGCGTGGCGATCGCGCGAGCGATCGCGGTGGGCCCGCGCCTGCTGCTGATGGACGAGCCGCTGGCCTCACTCGACGCCGCGCGCAAGCAGGAGGTGCTGCCCTTCCTCGACCGCCTGCACCGCGAGCTGACGATGCCGGTGGTCTACGTCACGCACGCGATCGGCGAGGTGATGCGTCTGGCGGACCACGTGGTCGCACTCGAGGCCGGGGCTGCAAAGGCGCAGGGCCCGCTGTTCGAGATGCTGGCGCGGCTGGACGTGCCGACGCTGGCCCAGGACGACGCCGCCGGCGTGGTGCTGGCCTGCACCGTGGCCGCGCGCGACGAACGCTGGCACCTGGCGCGCATGGACTTCGACGGCGGAGTGCTGTGGACTCGTGACGTGGGTCATCCGCTGGGCAGCGCGGTGCGCGTGCAGGTGCTGGCGCGCGACGTCAGCCTGGCGCTCGCCGAGCCGCGCGAGACCAGCATCGTGAACCACCTGCAGGGCACCGTGCAGTCACTCGTTGACGATGTTCATCCGTCGAACGTGCTGGCGCTGGTTCGAGTGGGCAGCGTGGCGGTGATGAGCCGGCTGACGCGCCGCTCGGCCGAGCGGCTTGCGCTCGCACCCGGGCAGCCGGTGTGGGTGCAGGTGAAGGCGGTGGCGGTGGTGTCGTAGACGGGGCGCCCCGCCGGCACGCAAGACGGCGATTGAACGCCTTATGCTCCCGCCATGCAAACAGATTTCGCCGGCCGCGTTGCCGTCGTCACCGGCGGCGCTTCCGGGATGGGCGCCGCGACCGCGGGCGAGCTGGCCGCGCGTGGCGCGCAGGTCGTCATCGTCGACCGCAACGCCGGGCTGGCCGCCGCCATCGCGACGTCGCTCGGCCAGGGCGAAGCGCTGATCGGCGACGTCGGCGACAGCGCGTTCTGCGACGCGGTGGTCGCCGAGGCGGTGCGCCGCCACGGCCGGCTCGACGTCATGGTCAACGCCGCCGGAGTGATCGTGCGCGCTCGCGGCGAGCACACCACCGACGCACAGTGGGCGTCCGTGATGGCGGTCAACGTCAGCGGCACGTTCTTCATGTGCCGCGCAGCGATCGCGGCGATGAAGGCCAACCAGGGCGGCAGCTCCGGCGCGATCGTCAACTTCGGATCGATCTGGGGCGACCTGGGTTCGGCGGGCGTGGCCGCCTATTGCGCATCCAAGGGTGCGGTGCACAACCTCACCCGCGCGCTCGCGCTGGATCACGCCACCGACGGCATCCGCGTCAACGCCGTCTGCCCCGGCGAGGTGCGCACGCCGATGCTGCAATCGCAGCGCAGCGAGCCGGTCACCCAGCAGTTGCTCGAGCGCATTGCCGCGACCGTGCCGATGGGGCGCCTCGCCGAGCCGATCGAGATCGCTCGCGTGGTGGCTTTCCTCGCCAGCGACGCGGCCAGCTACATGACCGGCGCCCTGGTCAGCGTCGACGCCGGCTACGGAGCGCGCTGATGGGCATCGAGTACCGCCGCCTCGGCCGCAGCGGAGCGCTCGTCGCGCCGCTCGCGCTGGGTACCGACAACATCCTCAACCCGACGCCCGAGGACGAGTCGGTCCGGATGATCCTGGCCGCGCTCGACGGCGGCATCAACCTGATCGACACCGCCAACAGCTACCGGCAGGGCGAGTCGGAGCGGGTGATCGGCAAGGCGCTGCGCGACAGCGGACGGCGCCACGAGGCGATCGTCGCCACCAAGGTGCACTACCCCGTGGGCAAGGGCCCCAACGACAAAGGCAACTCGCGCCTGCACATCATCCGCGCCTGCGAGGAGTCGCTGCGCCGCCTGCAGACCGACCACATCGACCTGTACCAGCTGCACCGCCCCGACTTCGGCGTGCCGATCGACGAGACGCTCGGCGCGCTGACCGACCTGGTCCGCGCCGGCAAGGTCCGCTACGTCGGCAGTTCCACCGCGCCCGCGTGGAAGGTGCTGGAGGGCGTGCTCACGGCCGAGCTGAAGGGCTATGTCGGCTTCGTCACCGACCAGCCGCCGTACAACCTGCTCGACCGCCGCGTCGAGAACGAACTGGTACCGATGTGCCAGGCCTACGGCCTCGGCCTGCTGCCGTGGTCGCCGCTGGCGATGGGCGTGCTCGCCGGCCGCTACGCCGACGACGACACCCGCGTGGCGGGCTCGCGTGCCGCCACGCGCGGCGGCATCTATGCCGAACGGGTCAGCCGCGAAGCCGTGATCGCCGGCAACCGCTTCGTGCGCGTGGCGCGTGCCGCCGGCCACGACGCCGCGCAGCTGGCGATCACGTGGGTGAAGGACCAGCCCGCGGTAGTGGCGCCGTTGATCGGCCCGCGCACCGTCGAGCAGTTGCGGCACCTGTTGCCGGTGCTGGAGATGCGCCTGGATGCAGAGATGGCCGCGATGTGCGACTCGATCTGCCCGCCCGGCAGTGCGATCGCCAACTTCCACAACTCGGCGGCGTGGATGAAGATGCAATTGCGACCGCTCATCGGTGACGAGCCGGCGGGGGGCTGAACCGGCCACGGCGATCGGGTCGCCTTCAGCCGCAGGCAGCGCTGGGCTCTCCCCTTCTGCGTCGCCGCGGCAGCGTCCCACCGGCCGGTACCTCGCGGCGACTGTGGCGCGGGGCAACCTTTACCTCTGCTTAAGCGGCGGCAGGCACCATTGCTCCAAGTGCCGCGTCATGATCCGACGGCTTGACAGGGAGAATGCGATGGGCTCGACGCCGACGATTTCGATGATTCTTTTGTCATTGCTGCTGATCGCGGGCTGCGGTGGTGGGGATGACGAGTCCGATGAGGGCCCCTTGATGCGTCCGGGCGAGAACTGCATGGCGTGCCATGCGTTCACGGTGGCGGGCACCGCGTACCCGTCGGCGTCGTCGCCAGCCAGTGCAGGCATCGCCGGCGTGTCGGTCATCGTCACCGATGCCAATGGCCAGGAAACGACGCTGACCACCAACGCGGCCGGGAATTTCTACACGTCCGCGACCCTGGCCATGCCGCTGAGGGCGGTGCGCCTCGTGCGCGCCGGTGTCACGACGGCCATGGGTGGCGCGCCGAACGGCGCCTGCGCGTCGTGCCACACCCAGCCACCCAGTGGTGGCGCGCCGGGGCGGGTGTTTGCCAATTGAAGCCGGCGGTTGTCGACCGGGAGCGCGACTGAGGTTCCCGACGCGGACCCGTTGCCATCCGGCCTGCGCGTTGCAGCTCGCGCGTTCAAGCGCGTCGAGACGTTCGCGGCGAGGGTGTCTTCAGGAGTGGGACGGATTCAGGCGACCCACCGTGTCGACAGCGAGGGGCGCCTCGCCGGCGCCAGCAGGGTAGGCGATGGCCCCGGCTTGACTCATCGCACGTCCGACGAACCTGACCACCACCCGCAGGCCGCCGAGCGGCGAATCGTGCAGCGTGACGTCGGCACCGTGGGACGCGGCCACCGCACGAACGATCGACAGCCCGAGCCCGGCGCCGGACTCCTGATCGCGCTGCAGGCGCACGAATCGTCCGAACACCCGCTCTCGGTCGGCGTGCGGAACGCCGGGCCCGGAATCGTCGATCCGAACGGTCACTTGGCCATCCTCGGTCGATGTCGAGATTTCGACGCGACCGCCGCTCGGCGTGTAGCGCACCGCGTTGCCCAACAGGTTGCGCAGCATCGTCATCACGCCGAAGCGATGGCCACTGATGGCCGAGCCGTCGAGCTGGCTGACGAGCTTGGTCTGGCGCGAGCGTGCCTCGGGCAGCACGTCGGAGATGGCTTCCATGACCACTTCGGTCAGGTCGACCGTCTCGTTCGTTTCGGCCGAGTGCACCGCGTCGACTCGCGAGAGCGTCAACAGCTGATTCTGCATCCGCGCACACCGGTCGACGCTGCCGACCAGTTCGTCGAGGATCTGATCGCGCTTGGATTCGTCGCCGGCATGCCTGGCCGCCTCGGCCAGTATGCGCAGGTTGGCCAGGGGTGTGCGCAATTCGTGCGCGGCCAGGCCAGTGAACGCACTCTCGCGGCGGATCGCCGCGGAGACCCGGTCGAAGAGCGCGTTCAAAGACGCCACCACTGGCGTGAGCTCATGGGGCGTACGGTCGATTCGAAGCGGCTCCAGTTTCATCGGCGAGCGTGCGCGCAGGTCTTCGGCGATGTCGCGTAACGGCCGCAGCAGGCGGCGAAGCAGCAACAGGCCCGGCAGCAACACAACGAGCAGCGAGACCAGAGTCAGCACCAGCAGGCGGCCATTCCACGGGCCGAAGGTCCAGACGCGCGTCGTGGCCCGTTCCGCTACTTCGATTTCCTGCTTCCGCTCGGAGGAATGCAGTGAGTACACGCGCCATGGCTCGCCATCCATCTGCAGCCAGCTGTAGCCGGTCTGCCCCAATCTGGCCATGGGACCGGTGGACGAAGTTCCGAAGTTGGTGAGCAGCAAGCGACCGTCGCTCGCCCACACCTGGTAGCGGTAATCGTCGCCCAGCGCTTCCTGGCTGTCGGCGCGGCCGTTGATGATCCGGGCCTCGATCGGCGTATTCGCGCCGATCTCCTCGATCTCGTGCCCGCTCAGGCTCAGCAGCAACGTGGCCACTTCCTTGAGTTCGTGGTCGTGCAGCTTCTCGGCCTCGAGCTGCGACATGTGGGCCATGACGGTCACGCCCGCGAACCAGGCCAGGAACGTGATGGCCAGGGCAATCGCGACCAGCTGCGTTTGCATCGACCACGGTCGCTTGGCCTCGAGCGAGTCGTTCACTGGGACGCTCCGGCTGCCGGCCGCCGGGCCTCGAGGAGCAGGAGTTCCTCGTTGCCGATCTGGTAACCCTTGCCCCGTATCGTGACGATGAGTCCGGGCGAGAACTTGCGGCGCAGGAAGTGAATGTAGACGTCGACTGCGTTGCTCTCGACTTCTTCGCCCCAGCCATAGATCGCTTCCTCGAGCTTCTCGCGGCTGACCACCGCGGGCCGTCGCACGACGAGCGCCTCCAGCAGATCGAACTCCTTGGCCGTAATCGTCACCGGGTTCCCTTTCCAGCGCGCCGAACGCGTGTTGCGGAACAGTTCGAGCGGCCCGACCTTCAGCATGTCGTTGTGATCGGCCCCTGCCGAAACGCGGCGCTTGACCGCGCGGATTCGCGCGCAGAGCTCGGTCATCGCGAACGGCTTGACCAGATAGTCGTCGGCGCCGAGGTCGAGCATCGCCACGCGGTCCTCGACCTGCCCGCGCGCCGTCAGCACGATCACCGGGGTCGTCGATCGCACGGCCCGCAGCTGTTCCATCACGGCTTCGCCCGGCATGTCGGGCAGACCGAGATCGAGCAGGATGACGTCGTAGTCGTGCGCATGCGCGGCGGCACTGCCCGCCGACCCCGTATCGAACCAGTCGACGGTGAACCCGGATTGCACGAGCGACTCCGAGGTCATCCGCCCCAGCACCTCTTCATCCTCGATGAGCAGCAGCCGCATGTGCGGAACCTCCACCTTTGCGCGTGACGCGCCGCCTTGTCGCGGCACCACGCGATCTTCGTCCGGTTCGTGTTCGACGCTCGAACGCGACCTCTCGCCGCGTCGGATTCTGCGTGAACAAAGGCTGTGCTTGGTCCCCTGTGCACGGGGGACCAATGGCACGCCGCGCGTGCAGCCGAGCACCGGTTTGCGCAGGTGAACGGCCGCGCATCACGGCGCTGCGCGCGGCCACGTGCGGCGCCCGCATTCGTCCGCCGCCGCATACGAGCAGGAGTATCTGAGCTGCTGTCACGCCGAAATTCAGTTAATGTCGGGTAATATTATCCAACATTTAAATATATTCCATCCCCGATCCATTGGGGGGTATATTTAATACTCACAAATGGTTTGAGGGTGGATCCCCACCCGGGCGCCATCTCCCGGCGCCTGACAACGCGCCGTGCAGTGACTCTCGGACGGCCTCGCTGGGCGTCCACGTAGAGCGGCTCCTAGAGTGAAAAGTCGCGTTCCACGCACTCGGAGCGGCCGGCCGGAATCGCCTGCCCGGGCATTGCGACGAGTGCCTGCGCCGCGCCTTCCGCGGGTTTGGACGATGGGGATGCATCCCCCGTTCGATTGAGGTGTCCGGTGGCCTTTACGGCAGATTCCGCTGCCGCCAAGAATCAAACCACGGTCAGGTTATTGCCGGCGTCGATCGATATATCGAATCGACGTTTGCGGGGCCCGCGCCGGACCGAGTTTCCGCACAGGGTCTTGGGCGTCCGAAACGAGAACGCGAAGGCCCAGGGCATCCGTCGAATCAACATCCATCAGAGGTTTTCATGAGCAAGCGTCACAACGTCAAGCCCAGCCCGGTCGCCAAGGCGGTCGTCGCCTTCGCGGCCCTGATGGCTGCAGCCTCCGTCACCCAGGCCGGCCCCGGCTTCGGCGATGCCTACGACCTGGGCAACAACCCGTTCATCATCCAGACCTACTTCGCGAGCAGCCCCGCGGGCCCGCGGCAGTGGGTGGCGATCGACGCCAACGGCGATGTTGTGGTCGATACCGGTACCGGGCTCCCGATCCTCGACCCGATCAACGGTGCCC
>JAOUIM010000442.1 GCA_029884035.1 Aquincola sp.
CAGCATTCTGAATGGCTGAGTGGCTCCAGGCGATGGCTCCCCGACCTGGGCTCGAACCAGGGACCTACGGATTAACAGTCCGGCGCTCTACCAACTGAGCTATCGGGGAAAACAGCGCGGGATTATAGCGACGCGCTAGAAGCGGATCGCGACCGAAGCGTGCACTGTGCGCGGTGCCAGCGGGTAGAGGTAGGCGTGGCCGAACTGGTACGGCGCTTCCTGCCAGGCGCGCTGGTCGGCAATGTTGTCGATGCCCACGCGCCAGACCGCGGTCCGCGCGCCCATGTCGTGCGTGTAGCGCCCGCCCACGTCGACGCGCGCCCAGCCGGGCGTGGCCACGCTGTTGTCGGGCAGAACCATGCGCTCGCCTTCGTAGGTGACGAAGCCGACGAGGGCCAGGCCGGGCACGACGGCGACGTTGTAGGCCGCTTGCAGTTTCAAGCTGTGCTGGGGCGCGTTGGTCGGTTGCAGCCCGTTGATTGCGGCGTCGGCAGAGCCGGTGCGTCGTGCGTGCAGCCACAGCGCACTGCTGCGCAGCGACAGGTTGCCCGCACGCCACTCGGCCTCGGCCTCGATGCCGCGATGGCGCGCATTGCCGTCGGTGCGGCGCACGCAGGGGTCGATGTCGCTGCAGCCATCCGTGGCGGGGATGCCTCTGGCGGCGTGGAAGTCGCCGGTGGCGGGACGGCGGATGTCGAACACGGCCACGCGCCAGTCCAGTGCCGAGCCCGAATGCTTGACGCCAACCTCGACCTGTCGGCTCTTCAGCACCGGCAGGGCCTGGCCGCTGTTCACGTAGAAGCTGCGGTTGGGGACCACGTCGGATTCGATGCCTTCGCCCACGCTCGCGTAGGCGTGCGTCCCGGCATCGAAGACGTGGCTCACGGCGACCCATGGCGTGGTGAACGACTGCTTGTATTGCGTGGCCAGCGCGCCATCGGTCTGCATGCTCTGGCGGTCGATGCGCGTGTGGCGCAGCCCTGCCCACACGCTCCACTGCGCGCCGAGCTGCATGGCGTCCTGCAGGTGCAGTTCGGTGCTGCGCTCGTCGCGGTTGGTGTTGGCATCGAACAGCGTCGGGTCGGGCGGTACCACAGACCGGCCGTCGATCGTGCCGGTACCGACGTAATTGAATGCCTGGCCGCCGAATCGCGCGGTGTAGCGGGTGAACATCACGCCGCCGTTGAAGCGGTGCAGCAGGTTGCCGAGCTGCGCGCGACCCTTGAGGGCCAGGTCCAGCGCGTCGCTCGTCCGGCGTTCGCCGTCGCTTCGATAGTCGTAGTAGTCGAAGCTGCCATCGCTGCAATAACGGTCGAAGGCATTCTCGGCGCTGCAGCCGAATGGAAACGCGATGCGGTCGTCGCTCGTCAGCTGTTGCCGCATGCCGTGTACCACGAGGTCGATCTGTTGCCCGGCGTTGTCGAGCAGCGGTTGCGTCACGCGCAGCGAGCCGGTGCGTCCCTGAAACACGACCGGCAGACTCCACGGTTGGTTGTTGAGGTTGGTGCGTGGATCGATATTCTTGGCATCCGGCAGCCGCACGCCGAGGAGGCTGAAGCCCGGCGTGCTGGGCTGGCTTTGGCGGCTGGCTTCGAATTCGGCCTCGACGAAGGTCCTGCCCAACCGCAGGTCCACGGCAGCGGCTGCGAGCCAACGGTCGCCGCGGCTGTTGTGCGTTTGCGGATCGAGCCGCGCACCATCGATGTTGACGCGCCAGCCGAACCCGCTGGCCGTGTCGCGGTCGCCGACATCGAGTGCCGCCTCCGCCGTGCCGCCCTGCGTCAACGACAGGCTGGCGTCACGCACATGATCGCGCGGCCGCTTGACGACCAGGTTGAGCACTCCGCCGGGTGCGCTGGTGCCGGCTTGCAGCCCGCTGGTGCCCTTCAACAGCTCGAGGCCCTGCTTGTTGGCCTGGCCGATCACGGTTTCGGCATTGATCGGCAGGCCGTCGCGGCGGTAGTTGAAGCGGTTGTCGAGCGTGTAGCCGCGGACCGCGAACTGGTTCCAATAGCCTGGTGCGTTGTAGGCGTCGGTGATGCCGGCATCGAGCCTCGTGATGTCGGCCAGGCTCGCGATGCCGGCGTCGCGCAGCTCGCGCTGGTCGATCACGGTGGCCGCGAACGGGGCTCGCTGCAAGGCGACGTCGCCAAATCCGGCGGCGCTCGGTGCCTGGGGCGCCGCATTGCCGGTGATGGTGATTCGCTGGGTCTCCTGCGCCTGCGCGGCGACGACTATTGGGGTGAGAAGGAGAAGGGCGCGAAAGCGCAGCGCGAGTCGGTTCATACGGCTTCCCATGCGCGGGCATTACCCCGTTCAGGTTCAAAGGGTTTGTTCTCAGCCGGGCCGTCCTGAAGACGGGCCCAGCACCCCTAGCGAGACCGCAGCGGGCTGCTGCGATGGCCGGATTCTAGTCGTCGAACGTGGGCGTCTCCACGCCCAGCACCTTGTGCAGCTTCGGACTCGTGGTCGTGTACTGCAGGTTGATGCGCTTGTCCGGGAAGACGATCGGCGCTGCGCCGAAGGCGGCCAGCGCGGCCTCGTGGAAGCCCGACAGGATCAATTTCTTCTTGCCCGGGTAGGTATTGATGTCGCCCACTGCGAAGATGCCCGGCACGCTGGTGCTGAACTGCTCGGTGTCGACGATGAGCTGCTTGCGCTCGATCGCGAGGCCCCAGTTCGCGATCGGGCCGAGCTTGGGCGACAGGCCGAAGAACACCAGCAGCATGTCCAGCGGCACCACTCGCGTGACGCTGTCGCTGCCGGTGACCTTGATCGCTGCGAGCCTGCCATCGCGCTCGTCGATGCCCGTGACCTGGCCGACCATGAACTGCATCTCGTAGCCATCGCACAGCTCCTTCATGCGGGCGACGCTCGCCGGTGCAGCCTTGAATCCATCGCGCCGGTGCACGAGGATCACGCTCTCGGCCCTGTGCGGCCCTTCCTGCACGAAGTTCAACGCCCAGTCGAGCGCCGAATCCCCACCGCCGACGATCACGAGGTTCTTGCCGCCGAACACCGCCGGGTCCTTGATGCGGTAGAACAGCTGCGTGCCATCGTACTTGTCGAGGCCGTCGAGCTTGAGCAATCGTGGCTGGAACGCGACGACGGCCGTGACCTCC
>JAOUIM010000062.1 GCA_029884035.1 Aquincola sp.
GGCATCGCGCTGCCCGCCGAGATCGAACGCCGCCTCGCACGCCTGCTCTCGATTTTCGTTGCGGCGGCGCTGTATCTCGTTGCCGTCTATCACCTGACGAACGCCTACTACGCTGACCAGACGGCCTTCGAGGCCTTCTTGTTGCTCGGCAGGGATGGTGGCACGCACTTTGCACTGCTGTTCTGGGCCGGGTTCGTGCTGCTCGGGTCGGTCGTTCCGTTCGCGCTGCTGTCGTGGCCGAGGGCCGGGCCGCGCGGCCTGCGCATGAGCGTCGCCGCCGCTCTCGTCGTGCTCGGCGCCTTCGCGTTCCTGTACGTCTTCATCATCGGCGGCCAGGCGTTCCCGCTCGAGATCTTCCCCGGCTGGGCAGCGAGCAGCACCTTCGCCGACGGCGCGGTGGCCCACTACCGGCCCTCGTGGCCCGAGCTCGCGCTGGGGATCGGCGGCGTGGGTGCGGCCTTTCTGCTCACCGTGGTGGGTGTGCGCGTGCTCGACTTCCTGCCGCAGGACGATCTGAAGGTCGAAGCGAACTGAGCGCGTGCACCCTCCACACCCACCAGCACCCATGCAGCGACTCTTCGTCTCGGCCGTGCACAAGTCCTCGGGCAAGACGCTCGTCACGCTCGGGCTCAGCGCCGCGCTGCGTGCGACCGGCTGCAGCGTGCAACCCTTCAAGAAGGGCCCGGACTACATCGACCCGATGTGGCTCGCGCTCGCCGCCGGCCGGCCCTGCTTCAACCTCGACCCGCACCTGAGCACGGCCGAGGCGATCCGTGCGCGCTTCACGAAGGCGATCGCCGGGGCTGACCTCGCGCTCGTCGAGGGCAACCTCGGCCTGCACGACGGCCTGGCACTCGACGGCAGCAACAGCAGTGCGGCGCTGGCCAAGCTGCTCGACGCGCCGGTGGTGCTGGTGCTGGACGCGCGTGGCATGACGCGCGGCGTGGCGCCGATCCTGCTCGGCACCCAGGCCTTCGACCGCGACGTGAGAATCGGCGGCGTGGTGCTCAACCGCGTGGGTGGTGCGCGCCATGAAGGCAAGCTGCGCGCGGCGATCGAGCACTACACCGACATCCCCGTGCTGGGCGCGGTCGGCGAAGACGCGCGGCTCGCCGTTCCCGAACGACACCTTGGCCTGACGACCAGCACCGAGACTGCGGACGCCGCGCGGCGCGTCGCCGAGATCGGCCACGTGATCGCCGCGCAGGTGGACCTCGATCGCGTGCGCGCGCTTGCTGCTTCGGCGCCGGGCTGGGCGTTCCCGCCGGCGGCCCCGGCGAACATGTCACAGGCCGAGACGGCGCGCGTGCGGGTCGCCATCGCCCGTGATCGCGCCTTCGGCTTCTACTACCCCGACGACCTCGAGGCGCTGCGCGCCGCCGGCGCCGAGCTCGTCTTCTTCGACATGCTGCGCGACGATCGCCTGCCGCCCGCGACCGATGGTCTCTACCTCGGCGGCGGGTTCCCCGAGACCTGCCTCGCAGCCCTGGAAGGCAACGCGGCACTGCGCAGCGCGCTGCGCCGCGCGATCGAGGCCGGGCTGCCGACCTATGCCGAATGCGGCGGCCTGATGGTCCTGTCGCGCAGCATCACCTGGAAGGGCCGGCGCGCGGCGATGGTGGGCGCGATTCCCGGCGACACGGTGATGCACGAGCGCGCGGTCGGCCGCGGCTACGTGCAACTCGAGGAGACCGCGGCCATGCCCTGGGGCGATGCCAGCCACGGCCCGGTGCGTGGGCACGAGTTCCACCACTCGAGCCTCGAGAACCTCGACCCCGGTGTCGCCTTCGCGTATCGCGTCCAGCGTGGGCATGGCATCGACGGCCGGCACGACGGCCTCGTCGTGCACAAGCTCCTCGCCTCGTACGCGCACCTGCGTCACGGTGCCGGCTCGGACTGGGTGCCGCGCTTCGTCGAGTTCGTGCGCCGCTGCCGTGACGACGCCGGCGACGGCGCGGCCAAGGCCGCGATGCCGGCAGCGGCGCTGGTGGCTTGAGGACGACCGTCACGATGAGCGCCGTCGCCGCCCCCCGCACCGTCTTCGTCGACGGCCGAACCGTCGCCACCGACGCCGAGGGTTACCTGCTCGCCCTCGGCGACTGGTCCGAGGCGTTCGCGCGGGCGCTGGCGCGCGAGGAAGGCCTCGCCCTGACGCCCGCGCATTGGGAGGTGATCCGCTTCCTGCGCGATTACTACCACGGGCACGGCGTGCAGGCGCAGGTGCGGGTGATGGTCAAGCACTTCAGCACCGCGTGGGGGCCCGCGCTCGGCAGCAACCATCACCTGCATGAGATGTTCCCCGTCGGCGGACCGCAGAAGCAGGGCAACCGGCTCGCTGGCTTGCTGCGCACCAAGGGCGAGCACTGACCCGTCCCGAACCGGAGCCACACCGATGTTCAGCATCACCCCCGCCGCAAGCACCGAGCTGCTCGCCGCCGCCGAGCGCAGCGACGCTGCCGGCATGGCGTTGCGCATCGCCGCACGAGCGCTTGCCGACGGCTCGATCGAATACGGCATGGGGTTCGACGACGAGCGCGATAACGACGAGTCGGTCAATTACCACGGACTGACCGTGTTGCTCGGCGCGCGCAGCCGGCCCTATCTGGCCCGCACGACACTCGACTACGTCGAGATCGAGCGCGGCCGCTTCGACTTCGTTTTCATTCCCACCGCCGAACCGTCGGGCGCGTCGCCCGACGGTTCCGGCACCACCACCGCGGGCAGCTGCGGCGGTGGGGGCTGCAGCCGCTGCGGCAGCTGAACGACCGCTTGACGCCTGCTGGAGACCGACACCCATGAATTCCTTCGTCGACCTCACCGCGATGATGGCCGCGACGCGCGCGTCGAATGGCACTGTCCACCTCGTCGGTGCCGGCCCGGGCGACCCCGAGCTGCTGACGCTGCGCGCGGCGCGCCTGCTGGCGCAGGCCGACGTGGTGGTCTACGACCACCTGGTCGGGGCCGGCGTGCTCGAGCTGCTCGGCCCGCAGGCAGAGCGCGTCTACGTCGGCAAGCAACGCGACCACCACAGCGTGCCGCAGGACCAGATCAACTCGCTGCTCGTGCAGCTGGCACGCGAAGGCCGGCGCGTGGTGCGCTTGAAAGGCGGCGACCCCTTCGTTTTCGGCCGCGGCGGCGAGGAGCTCCAGGTGCTGGCCGAGGCGGGCGTCGCGTTCGAGGTCGTGCCAGGCATCACCGCCGCGTGCGGCGTGGCGGCCTACGCCGGCATCCCGCTCACGCACCGCGACCATGCGCAGAGCGTCGTCTTCGTCACCGGCCACCTTAAGGACGGCAGCTGCGAGCTCGACTGGGAAGCGCTCGCGAGGCCGCGCCAGACCGTGGTGATCTACATGGGGCTGTCGGGGCTGGCGATGATCTGCGAGCGCCTGGCCGCGCACGGGCTGGGAGCCGACTGGCCCGCGGCCGTGGTGTCCAGCGGCACGCTCTCGGATCAGCGCGTCGTGGTGGCCACCCTCGGCACGCTCGGCGCCGAGGTCGCGCGCGAGGGGTTGACATCACCCTGCCTCACGATCGTCGGCGAGGTCGTGCGTCTGCGCGGCGAGCTGGCCTGGTTCGACGCTCAGGCACTCGCAGCCGTCTGAGGCGGCACCGCGCGCTCACCGCCCGTCGATGCCGGGCCTGAGCGGGTCTCGCGGCCGGCCTCGCACAGCAGGCGTTCGTCGCGTGCCCGAACCCGGTTCGTGTGGCGCCATCGGCAGGCGCGCGGCCATTCCCCACCGACGCTGCGCGTCGTGCCGCGAACGCCGACGCGGGGATGCGTTGGCGCGGTAGCGATCATCGTCTCCTCGGTCAGCCAAGGCGTGAGGTGCACGTCCGGGTGCCGCTGCGGGCCTTTGGTGAAGCCGACGCCGATCTCGAATGCCGTCATCGCACCGATCACCTCGGTCGAAAGTCCGCCCACGCACCGGGCTCGCCGCATGCGACTCCTTCCTGCGTGCGACGGGGCCCGGCGGCAGCACCGCGCCGAACGCGAGGCTCGCCGCCACCCGGCGTCGCGCAGCATGGGCGCCGGCGAACGGATGTTCGAGTTCGGCGGCGTGGTCCGGCAGCGATGCCGCCTTGCGCGTCGAGACGCGGTCGTTGGCGTTGAGCACGAGCCGTTGGCGCACGCGGTCGAAGAGCGACGCCCCTAGCGCGGTCTCCAAGTCGGCGACGCCGCACGCGCCGCCCCCCGTGAACGCGCCACGCGCCCGGCCACGGCCCGCGTGAAGCCGTCGCGCGCCGTGGCGAAGAACACCTCGAGCTGGCGCGGCCTCACGTGCAGCCGCGGCACGGCGTGAGCAAGCGCCGCTGCAGGCACGAGCGGGGCCGGCCGCAAGCGGTGGGTTGAGCGATTTTTCAGTTCACTGTGAACAACATTGTCTGTTTTTCTTTTCAGCGGCGAGGCCTACGATGAAAGTGTCGACTCCAAGGCCTGTCCATGATCGACGCCCCGCCCTCTCCAAACCGAGCCCGCCGATGAGCGCGCTCGTCAGGCCCCACGGCGTGGCAGAACTGCAGCCCTTGCGCCTGGGAGGCGAAGCGGGTGACCGAGCAGCCGCGGGTCAAAACTGTCGGGGCGATCGAGGTCCGCGACGGTGTGCTCGCGCATTCGCGGCTTGGCGCGTTCGAGCCGGGCGACATCCCGGCCGAGGTGCGTGCGTGCGCGCGTTCGGCGCGCTGACCACGCACTGCTTCGTGCCGAGCGCCATCGCGCAGGCGGGCTACCCGCTGGACCCGCGCCACGCCGGCCCGTGCGAGGCGCTGCTGCGTACGCTGTTCTGCCAGACCCACGGCTGCTCGTGCCCGATCGTCGGGCGTGCCCATGCCGACGTAGGCAGCTGCTGCGGCCCCTTCGACGCGCACCACATCTTCGAATACGCCCGACCCGAGGTGCTCGAGATCCTGTGCGCCCACGACCGGGGCTGCGGAACGCCCAACCCGCCTGATCGCGCCGATACGACGCCTGCCATCCCCCCGAACGATCACCGACCCGGAGACCGAAGATGCCCAGCTATGTGATTGCCGAAAAGTGCGACGGCTGCATGGGCCGCGAGAAGACGGCCTGCATGTACATCTGTCCGCACGACCTGATGGCGCTCGACCCCGCGACCCGCAAAGGCTACAACCAGGAGCCCGAGCAGTGCTGGGAGTGCTACAACTGCGTCAAGATCTGCCCGCAGCAGGCCATCGAGGTCCGCGCGTATGCGGACTTCGCGCCGCTGGGCGGATCGGTGATCCCCATGATGGCATCGGACAGCATCATGTGGACGGTCAAGTTCCGCAACGGGAACCTGAAGCGCTTCAAGTTCCCCGTCCGCACGGTGCCTGCGGGATCGGTGGACATCTTCGCCGATGGCGCGCAGGCCGACCTCGCCAAGATCAAGCAGCCCGGCTTCTACTCGCACCACGCTCGGGGCGACGAACTGCCCGTGCCGCCGCCATTGAAGTCTTAGGCCGGCCGTCAGATCTTGAGCGGACCTTGAGGTCCAACCACAGAGTCTTTTCTTGGAGCGAGAACGCACCATGGAACCGAAATCCAACAGCTGGGAATTCTGCGAGAAGCCCGAGATCGTCGTCCACGAGACCGACTTGCTGGTCATCGGTGGCGGCATGGCCGCGTGCGGGGCGGTGTTCGAGGCCGACCGCTGGGCCACGCCACAGGGCTTGCGCATCACGATGGTGGACAAGGCAGCCACCGACCGAAGCGGTGCGGTGGCCCAGGGGCTGTCCGCCATCAACACGTATCTCGGCGAGAACCCGGTCGATGAGTACGTGCGCTACGTGCGCAAGGACCTCATGGGGATCATCCGCGAAGACCTGGTCTACGACCTCGGACGCCTCGTCGACGACTCGGTTCACCTGTTCGAGGAGTGGGGCCTGCCGGTCTGGAAGACCGCCGAAGACGGGAAGTCGCTCGATGGCGCGACCGGCAAGCGCTCCGCGCCGCTGCTCAAGGACGGCGGCAAGCCAGTGCGCTCCGGACGCTGGCAGATCATGATCAACGGCGAGTCCTACAAGGTCATCGTCGCCGAAGCGGCCAAGCGGGCGCTGGAGAACAACCGCCAGGCGACCGGCATGGCGCAGAACCACTTCGAACGCGTCTTCGTCGTGAAGCTGCTGACCGACGCGAACGATCCCAAGCGGATTGCAGGCGCCGTGGGATTCAGCGTGCGCGAGAAGAAGCTCTACGTCTTCAAGTGCAAGTCCGCCCTGCTGGTCGCCGGCGGTTGCGTCAATGTCTTCAAGACGCGCTCCACAGGCGAGGGCCAGGGCCGCGCCTGGTTCCCAGTGTGGAACTCGGGGTCCACCTATGCGATGGCGGCCGAAGTCGGCGCGGAGCTCACGATGATGGAGAACCGCTTCGTGCCGGCGCGATTCAAGGACGGCTACGGTCCGGTCGGTGCGTGGTTCCTGCTGTTCAAGGCCAAGGCCACCAACGCGCTCGGCGAGGACTACACAGAAACCAACAAGGAGGAAGCGCGCAAGCACTACGGCGACTATGTCGACAGCATGGGCACCTGCATGCGCAACCACCTGATGATCATGGACATGAAGGCCGGCAAGGGTCCGATCAAGATCCACACCGACGTGGCCATGAAGAAGCTGGCCGAGACCATGACGCCCAAGGAGATCAAGCATCTCGAAGCGGAGGCGTGGGAGGACTTCCTCGACATGACCATCGCACAGGCCGGGGTCTGGGCCGCGAACAACATGGAGCCGGAGAAGGTGCCCTCGGAACTGATGCCCTCGGAGCCGTACCTGCTCGGCTCGCACGCCGGCTGCGCGGGCATCTGGGTCAGCGGACCCGAGGACTTCGGGCCGGCGGAATACCACTGGGGCTACAACCGCATGACCACCGTCAAGGGGCTGTTCACCGCCGGCGACGGGGTGGGGGCCTCGGGGCACAAGTTCTCCTCAGGCTCGCACGCCGAAGGCCGGCTCGCCGGCAAGAACATGGTGGCGTTCCTGATGGACCACAAGGACACGCCGGCCTTCAAGGAGGACGCCGAGGATCTGGCGAAGGAAGTGTTCATGCCCATGGAGACATGGGGCAAGTACAGCAAGTACTCGACCGACCCCAACATCAACCCGCACTACATCCGGCCGCAGATGCTGCAAAAGCGCCTGCAGAAGTGCATGGACGAATACGCCGGTGGTGTGTCCACGTGGTACATGTCCAGCGCCTCCTTGCTGGACGAGGGTTTCAAGTATCTGGATCTGATCAAGGAGGACTCGCTGCACATGTGCGCGGAGAACCTGCACGAGCTTCTGCGCGCATGGGAGAACTACCACCGGGTCCTCGCCGCCGAGGCTCACGCTCGGCACATGCGGTTCCGCGAAGAGACCCGGTACCCGGGCTACTACTACCGCGGCGACCATCTGGCGATCGACGACGAGAACTGGAAGTGCTTCGTCAATTCGGTCTACGACCGGCAGACCAAGACCTGGAACGTGTTCAAGCGACCGTACCATCAACTGGTGTCCTGACGGCGCACGCCGCTGTCCCATGCGCATCGCTCGTCTCGTGACGCGCCCTCTGCCATGACCGCACAAGCCCATCCGATCCTGGTGGTCGGCGGCGGTGTCAGCGGGATCACGGCGGCCCTGGAGGCCGCGGAGACCGGCCACGACGTCGTGTTGGTCGAGAAGGGTCCGTCGCTCGGCGGCCGGGTGGCGGCGTTCCACCAATACTTCCCCAAGCTGTGCCCGCCCACGTGCGGCCTGGAGGTCAACTACCAGCGGCTGCGGCGCAACCGCAGGATCCAGGTCCACACCGGTACCGAGGTCGCGGCGATCTCCGGCGCGGCGGGCGACTTCACTGTGCGGCTGGTGAAGTCGCCCCCGTACGTGAACCGCAACTGCGTCCTGTGCGACCTGTGCACACCGGCGTGCCCCGTCGACGTTCCGAGCACGCACGACTTCGGGATGAAGACCGTCAAGGCGATCCACCTGCCGCACCGAATGGCCTGGCCGCCTCGCTACGTGATCGAGCGGAACCACTGTCCGTCCGGCTGTGCACGGTGTGCCGAAGCCTGCCCTTACGGCGCGGTGGACCTGGCGATGGCGCCCCGCGAGGTCGAGGTCCATGCGGCCTCCATCGTGGTCGCCACCGGATGGCGGCCCTACGACGCACGCAAGCTGACCCGCCTCGGGTTCGGCGCCGATGCGGACGTCATCACCAACGTCATGATGGAACGCCTCGCGGCAGCTGACGGCCCCACCGGCGGAGACATCAGGCGTCCTTCCGACGGCCGGAGGGTCGAACGCATCGCGTTCGTCCAGTGCGCGGGTTCCCGCGACCAGGGGCACCTGCCCTATTGCTCTTCCGTCTGCTGCCTGGCGTCGCTGAAGCAGGCGCAGTACGTCCGAACGGCCAACCCGGCCTCCAAGGCCTACGTGTTCTACATCGACATCCGCACGCCGGGAAAGTACGAGGGCTTCTACTCTCGCGCCAAGGCGGACCCGAACATCGAGTTCGTGAACGGCAAGGTGGCCAAGGTGGAACGCAACCCCGACGGGCAGATGATCGTCGAAGCCGAGGACATCCTGCGCGGCCACAAGATCCAGGTCGCGGTGGACCTGGTGGTGCTCGCCACCGGCATGGAGTCCAACCTGAAGGTGGAGGGCCTTGCGGGACTGCCGATCCGGCTCGATGCCGACGGATTCGCATCCGCCCATCTGCAGCCACCGGGGATCTTCGCGGCCGGCGTGGCCCAGAGCCCGGTCGACGTGAATTCCTCGGTTCAGGAAGCCACCGGCGCCGCGCTCAGGGCGATTCAGGTGCGGCTCGCAACCTAGGAAGGAAGCCACGCCATGGCAGGCAAGACGGGCGTCTACATCTGCACCGGGTGCGACATCGGCAATGCGACCGACGTGGCCGCGCTGCAGAAGGTCGTGACGAGCGAGCTCCGGATCGGCGTGTGCAAGACCCATCCTTGCCTGTGCAGCGAACAGGGGGTCAACCTCCTGAAGGACGAGCTGCAGCGCGAGGGGCTCGACCGGCTGGTGCTGGGCGCCTGCTCATCGCGTTACCACCGGGACACATTCGACTTCGGCCAACAGACGCTGGTCGCCCGGGCCCCGCTTCGCGAGTACGTCGCCTGGACCCAGCCGCATGGGACCGACGATACGCGGATGATGGCCGCGGACTATCTGCGAATGCATGCCGCGGCCCTCAAGCTGCAGGAGCTGCCCGTCCCCTTCCGGCAACAGACTGTGAAGACTCTCCTGGTGGTCGGTGGCGGCGTGACGGGCATGACCGCGGCCCTCGAGGCGGCCCGCGCCGGGTATCCGGTGCACCTGGTGGAAAAGGAGCCGCAGCTGGGCGGTTTCGCGCTCAAGCTGCATCGCCGCACCCCCTGCGCATCGCCGTTCCACTCGACCGAGTCCGCGGCGCCGGGGGAGCTCGTGCGCGCGGCCGAGAACCATCACGCGATCACCGTCCACAAGTCCAGCCGTGTGGCTTCGATTTCCGGGCAACCCGGGGACTTCAAGGCGACGCTGGCCGGCAACGCTGGCGAGACGACGGTCGTCGTTGGCGCGATCGTGCTGGCCACCGGCGGCAGGCCCTATGACGCCTCGAAGCTGACGCACCTCGGCATCGCGCACGACAACGTGATCACCAGCGTCGAGTTCGAGGCCATGGCGGCCACGGGCCGGATCGTGCGCAAGGACGGCAAGCCTGCCCACAGCGTCGCGTTCATCCAGTGCGCGGGATCGCGGGACGCGAACCACCTGCCGTACTGCTCCTCGTTTTGCTGCACGGTGAGCCTGAAGCAGGCGGGCTACGTGCGGGCGGCCGGTGGTGATGCGAGAGCCTATGTCATCTACCGGGACATGATCACGCCCGGCCAGTACGAGAACTTCTATCGGGCCACCCAGGCCGACCCGGGTATCTTCCTCACCAGGGGCGACGTCGCGGCGGTGCACGAGAACCCCGACAAGTCCGTGACGGTGGACGTGGACCACACGCCGCTGGGCGAGAAGATCGCGCTCACCGTGGACCTGGTCGTGCTGGCCATCGGCATCGTGCCGTCGACACAGGACGATCCGGTGCTGAACCTGCAGTACCGACAAGGCCCTGCGCTGCCCGACCAGAAGTACGGCTTCCCGGACTCGCACTTCATCTGCTTCCCCTACGAGACGCAGCGCACCGGCATCTTCACTGCGGGGGCCGTGCACCAGCCGATGGACATGAACTTCGCCGTCAAGGATGCCGCCGGCGCCGCCCTGAAGGCCATCCAGACGCTGGAGCTGACCGCGGCGGGCATGAAGGTGCACCCGCGGGTCGGCGACGAGACGGTTCCGCAGTTCCGTCTGGCCCAGTGCACGCAATGCAAGCGTTGCACCGAGGAATGTCCCTTCGGCTCGCTGGACGAGGACGAACGGGGCAACCCCCGACTCAACGAGACGCGCTGCCGGGGCTGCGGGGTCTGCATGGGCGCCTGCCCCGTGCGCATCATCTCGTTCAAGGACTACAGCACCGACATCGTCGGCGAGATGATCCGCAGCATCGAGATCCCGGACGAGTTCGCCGAGAAGCCCCGCGTCCTGATCTTCGCGTGCGAGAACGACTCGATCCCGGTGTTCGACATGATGGCCCTGCACCGCATCCGGGGCAATCCGTACGTGCGGATCATCCCGCTGCGCTGCCTGGGCGGAACCAACCTGGTGTGGGTATCGGACGCCCTGTCCGTCGGCTTCGACGGCATCATGTTCATGGGCTGCAAGTACGGCGAGGACTACCAGTGCCATTTCGTCAAGGGCTCCGAGCGCGCGAACACGCGCCTCGCCAAGGTCCAGGAAACCGTGGGCCGTCTGCAACTGGAGCCCGACCGGATCCGCCAGTACGAGGTGTCGATGAACGATTACGCGAAGGTGGCGACGCTGATCGACGAATTCGTCGCGGCCCTGGACGCCTTCGGCCCGAATCCGTTCAAGGGCATGTAGAGCGCCTGCCGACGACGAAGCACCCGCGAAAGAGCGCGCGAAAGATGCCCTCCGGAGTAACACCATGACGGCACGGATTCCGATCCAGGCGGACCTGGGCTTCGTCCGGGCGCTGCTGGGAGCAGGCGCCAGCGATTTGAAGTTCTGCTATCAGTGTTCGACCTGCACGGCGGTGTGCCCCATCACCCCGGCCGCCTCCCCGTTCCCGCGCAAGGAAATGGTGCAGGCGCAGTTCGGGCTCAAGGACCAGCTCGTGTCCAGCCTCGACAGCTGGCTGTGCATGCACTGCAACGACTGCTCGACCCACTGCCCGCGCGGCGCGCGCCCCGGCGACGTGATGAACGTCCTGCGCGCGCTGAGCATCGAGCACTTCGCCGTGCCACGGATCCTGGCGCGCGCCGCCCGGTCTGTGCCCGGCGTCTTGCTCCTGCTGCTGATCCCCGCCGTCATCATCGGCGCCGTGATCCTGGGGCTGCACGCTTCCAACGGATACGGATTCCTCGAAGGCGAGATCGCCTACTCGAGGATGCTGCCGGTGCCGGTGGTCGACGCGATCTTCATCCCGGCGGCGGCCTTCGCGGGCATCACGCTCCTGGTGGCGCTGACGCGCTTCCTGCGCGTGGTCTCGCGCGAGCACCCGCGCACGACGCAGGGCGAGCCGCTCGGCCGTGCCGTCGTGGGCGCAGCCGCAGACATCTTCTCGCAGCGCAAGTTCCGGGAGTGCAGCACCAACCGGCCGCGCGCACGCGCCCACGTCATGGCCATGTATGGCTTCATCGGCCTGTTCATCACCACGACCTTGGTGGCGGTCTTCTACTACCTCCACCGGTTCGGGCTCGACGTCGCAGTAGGTCCCTATCCCTTCTTCCATCCGATCAAGATGCTCGGCAACGCGAGCGGCACCCTGGTGTTGCTGGGGTGCCTGCTGGTGGTCGTCCGGCGGATGACGAAGGAGGAATCGGGGCGCGCGACGCACTTCGACTGGGTCTTCGTCTGGGTTCTGTTCCTTGCGGTGCTGACGGGCTTTCTCGCCCAGGTGCTCCGCGTGTCGGAGTCGCACCTTCCCGCGTACTCGACGTACTACGTGCACCTCGTATTCGTCTTCTTCCTGGTGGCGTACGCGGGCTACACGAAGATGGCCCACGTTGTCTTCCGTGCCGCGGCGATGGTGTTCGCCCGCTGGTCCGGGCGCGCGCCGGCAGGATGACGGCGGGTGCCGCGAATGCCCTGCCGCTCGGCGGGGCCGATGTCCCATGCGTGCAGCGCACGGGCGGTGCCGCCGTCCGGATCAATCACCCGGCAGCCCCAGCGCTGCGCCGGTCTTGCACAACCTCGTGTGCGAAACCAGCGTCGTGCGCGGGCAGGGAGGCGATACGTTCACCTTCTGCCGCGGTGCCGAGGTACTGATCGCGATCGCGGGCCGCCTGAACAAGCAAGGCCTGAGCCGGGACGGACCAGCGGCAGTGATTGCCGAGAGCGCCTTGCCCGACCAGAGCGTCGTCTGCGGCAC
>JAOUIM010000443.1 GCA_029884035.1 Aquincola sp.
GGTGCGCGACCTGATCGGCGACGGCACGCGCGAACTGGTGCTGGGCTTGCTGGCGCGCTGCTGGCTGGAGCGCCCGGCGCTGGCCGACCGCATACGGCCCGAGGCCGTGCTCGCGTCGATGGAGCGCCAGCTCGAGCGTGTGGGCGCACGGCCGGCGCGCGTGTTTCCCGGCGCGCGCGAGGCACTCGAGGCGCTGAAGCACGCTGGGGTGCGCCTGGCCTGCGTGAGCAACAAGGAAGTGCGCCACGCCGCGCGCATGCTCGCGGCGGCGAAACTCGACACGCACTTCGACCTGCTGGTCGGTGGCGACACGCTGCCGCACAAGAAGCCGCACCCGAGCGTGCTGCGCCACGTGGCGGCAGCGCTCGGCGTGGACGTGCGTCGCGCCGCGCACGTGGGTGATGCCGAGACCGACGTCGCCGCCGCTCGCAACGCCGGCTTCGCCGCCTGGACCGTGCCCTATGGCTACAACCGCGGCGCGCCGATCGAAGCCGCGCGGCCCGATCGCGTGTTCGCCGACCTGCTGGCGATGGCGCACCACGCCATCGGCGACCACGCCACACCCGCGCGAACACCAGCGCTGAAGGCGGCCGCATGAGCAAGACCGGTCTGCGCGCGTTGCTGTGGGACGTGGACGGCACGCTGGCCGAGACCGAGCGCGACGGCCACCGCGTCGCCTTCAACCTCGCGTTCGAGGCCTGCAACCTGCCCTGGCGCTGGAGCGTGGAGGACTACGGCGCGCTGCTCGCCGTCACCGGCGGGCGCGAGCGGCTGCTCCACGACATGGCGCGACGCTCCGACGCGCCGCCGCCGCACGAGCGCGAGGCGCTGGCGCGCCGGCTGCATTCGATCAAGAACGCGCGCTACGCCGAGCAGGTGGCCGAGGCCGGCATCGCGCTGCGCGAAGGCGTCGCCGAACTCATCGAAGAGGCTTCGGCGCACGGCGTGCGCCTGGCCATCGTCACCACCACCAGCCGCGCCAACGTGGACGCGCTGCTGCGCCGCCACCTCGGCGCGCAGTGGCAGCAACGCTTTGCCGCCTGCGTGTGCGGCGAGGACGTGCAGCGCAAGAAGCCCGACCCGCAGGCCTACCACCTGGCGCTGCAGGCGCTGGGGCTGGCCCCGCTGCAGGCCTGCGCCCTGGAAGACTCGCCCGGTGGTGTTGCGGCCGCGCGCGCCGCCGACGTGCCGGTGGTCGTGGTGCGTAGCAGCTACTTTGCCGACGCCGCGATCGACGGCGCGGTGGCGATCGGGCCGAGCCTGGGGTCACGGCAAGGCTGGCGGCCAGCGATGGAGAGGGAAGGCGAAGGGCGTGTCACGCTCGACGACATTGCGCGGTGGTGCGAACGCATGGAGCTCGTCGCACAGCACTGACGGCTCGTCGCCTCGAGGAGAACCGACCTGCCACTCGTCGAGCGGCACGCCCTTCACCACCGCGACGTCGAACAGTGGCACGCTTTCGCTTCTTCCCGCCGACGAATGCCGAGCTCCGCTACTCGCGGGGCATGGGCCGAACGGCTGGTCGAGATTGGACAGGAACATTGGCGCTTCGCGCGCGAGTCACCGCGATCTGCCTGACAGGTCACTCGACCGGCCGCGCCTCGAGCCACCACACCGTCTCGTGATGCGCACGCGCACCTGTGCGGGCCGGGGCACGCGGTTGGAATGACCGCCCGCCCTCGAGGTGACCAGGTGCTTCCGACCCATACCAGCCTATCCAGTCGCTCCAAAGCTGCCCGACGCTCGGTCGGTGTTCCTTCGGGTTTCGCGTCTACGAAGCAGCCATTCGTGACCACCGGCAGCCGGCCATCTGCTGCCGGCGGTCGCGGCTCGCGGCGGCACAAAGCCGCCATTGCATGATTCTGCCAAGAGGAACAGATTCGCTCGTTCGTGGAACCAGGACGCCACGACGCATCGCATGGGGCGCGCACTTCACGGTCCCTCGCCGCAGGCGAAACCGGGCGGACGCGAGCCTCTCGCCAGCTACCCGGTCAAAGTCAGACTCGAGGCCATCGACCTGGACCGTCCTGCGCAAGCGGCGCGTCTGGCCGAGAAGATCATCTCCGATCCAGCGCACTGGCATGCATCCGGTGGGCCCGGCGGCGGCATGTATTGACGAAGACTACACATCGGCCCTAGACTGTGTGTATCTGATGTCTACACAAGATTCGGTCCCATGCGCGACGCCGCCATCAACCTGCGAACCAAGCCCGAGCAGCGCGACCTGATCGACCAGGCGGCGGCGATGCTCGGCAAGAACCGCTCCGACTTCATGCTCGAGGCGGCATGCGATCGTGCGCAATCGGTCTTGCTCGATCAGGTCTTCTTCAGGTTGGATGCCGGGCGGTTCAAGGCTTTCATGAAGCAGCTGGATGCGTCGCCGGCTCCCAATGAAGGGCTCAAGCGCCTGATGGCGGTTGCAGTGCCATGGAAGTCCGCTGCCGGGGTCAAGAAGCGGGTCCGCTGAGGTCGGTTTCTTGAACCTCTTCCTGGCTCCGCCCGAGCCGCTCTCGTCCGAACATCGACTCGACACCTTCGACTGCAGCGAGCCATCGCTGGACGAATGGCTCAGGCGGCGAGCCCTGGGCAACCAGGCCAGTGGTGCAAGCCGCACCTTCGTGGTGGCAGACGCATCCGGCCGTGTGGTGGGCTACTACGCCTTGGCCGCCGGCGCGGTGGCTCATGAGACAGCGACGAGCGCTGTTCGGCGCAACATGCCGGACCCGGTGCCGGTACTCGTGCTGGGCAGACTGGCGGTGGACCGACAAGCACAGGGCATCCACCTGGGAGCTGCGCTGCTCCAGGATGCCGTCAAACGTGCGGTATCCGTTGCCGAGGACGCCGGGGTTCGCGCACTCCTGGTCCACGCCCTGGGCGAGCGAGCCAAACGGTTCTACGAGCACTATGGCTTCCAAGCCTCGGCGGTGCACCCGTTGACCCTGATGCTGCGGCTGCCAACCGGCCGCTGAGTGAGAACCCTCCTCGGCGCGCCGTTGCAATACCGGGTCTGCGCCGTTGTGGGACTTCGCCTATTCCCCGTCATCCCTGCGCCAGGTGAAAGCAACGACAGGCGATCGATGGGTCACACCGCAGTCCGACCCGTGCC
>JAOUIM010000063.1 GCA_029884035.1 Aquincola sp.
CGCCTATCGCGCCGGCCAATCCGACCGTGCGGCACTGTCGGGCGTGCGGCCGATCCAGCCGCCACTGGCGTCGCCGGGCACGGCGACAAGACCTCCCGACAGCGTGGAGGGCATGATCGGACGTGGCGTGGCAACACTGGACAGCGACATGCAGGCCTTGGGCTACACGCGCGTCAGCCAGTTCAAGGCCGGACAGGACTTGATGACCACCTGGAGTTCACCTGGCCAAAGCCGTTGCGTTCGGCTCATCGCCCGCGACGGAAAGGTACGTCAGACGATGACCATGGACTTCGACCGTTGCATGTGACGCCTGCAAGGCACTTCAGTCCAGCACGGCCATCGCCTCACCCATCCGGATGGCTCCACCCGCAGTCCATGCCGGGTTGAATCGCAGCGGCCCGCGCGGGAACAGCAGCACGACGGTCGAGCCGAGCAGGAACCGGCCCATCTCGTCGCCTTGGCCGAGCATGAGCGACCTGCTGCCTTCATAGCGCCAGTCACGCACCGTGCCGGGCCGCGGCGGATTGACGACGCCGTGCCACACGGTGGCCATGCTGCCGACGATGGTGGCGCCGACGAGAACGAGCACGAAACGTCCGCGCGAATGCTCGAACACGCAAACCACGCGCTCGTTGCGCGCGAACAGCCCGGGCACGCCGCGCGCAGTGGTCGGATTGACCGAGAACAACTCGCCCGGCACGTGGATCATGCGCACGAGCCGGCCGTCACAGGGCATGTGGATACGGTGATAGTCCTTTGGGCTCAGGTACAGCGTCGCAAAGTGACCGTTCAGGAACGGCCGCGCCAGGTCGGTGTCGCCGCCAACAAGCGCCTGGACGGTGTAGCTGTGGCCTTTGGCCTGCAGGATCGCATCGCCCTCGATCGGACCAAACTGGCTGATCGCGCCGTCGACCGGGCACACCAGATCCGCGTCCGCGAGCGGCCGCACGCCGGGCGCGAGTGCTCTCGTGAAGAAGTCGTTGAACGTCGAGTACGCGGCGGTGTCCGGGTTCGCGGCCTCGGTCATGTTCACGCGGTAGCGATCGATGAACCAGCGGATCACGCGTGTGGTGAGCACCCCGCCGCGCGCGCCCGCCAGCTCGCCCATCAGCATGGTCAGCGCGCGCTTGGGCAACAGGTACTGCGGCAGGACCGCCATGCGGTCCGATACCAGCGGGCCGAGGGCGTCGGTCGGGTCCGACATCGCGGCGCGCGGACTCAACGAATCGGGGACAGCTCGCGCAGCGCCCTGACGGCGCCTGCGCCCATCGCGGCGCCGAAGCGCTTGGCCAGGCGCTCGGCGACGTTGTCGTGCGTCGTGTAGTCGATGATCTCTTCGGCCTTGATCACCTCGCGCGCCACGTAGTCGAGACTGCCTACCTTGTCGACGAGCCCGAGCTTGATCGCCTCCTCGCCGTTCCAGAACAGACCGGAGAACATCTCCGGCGTCGGCTTGAGGCGGTCGCCACGGCCTTCCTTGACCACCGCTATGAACTGCTGGTGAATCTGGTCGATCATCGCCTTGGCAAAGGCGGTCTGCTTGGCGTTCTGAGGCGAGAACGGATCGAGCATGCCCTTGTTCTCGCCGGCGGTGAGCAGGCGCCGCTCGACGCCGAGCTTTTCCATCGTGCCGGTAAAGCCGAAACCGTCCATCAGCACGCCGATGCTGCCCACCAGGCTCGCCTTGTCGACGTAGATCTCGTCGGCCGCCACCGCGATGTAGTACGCACCGGAAGCGCAGATGTCCTCGACCACTGCATAGACCTTCTTGCCGTGCTTGGCCTTCAGGCGCTTGATTTCGTCGTTGACGATGCCGGCCTGCACCGGGCTGCCGCCAGGAGAGTTGATCCGCATCACGACGGCCTGCGCGCCCCTGTCCTCGAACGCGCTCTTCAACGCGGCGATCAGGCGCTCGGCACTGGCGTCGGAGTCCAGCGCGATCTCACCCTGCAACTCGACCAGTGCCGTGTGTGGTCCGCTTGGCGAGGTCACGTGATTGCGCGCCACGAACAGCGCCCACAGCACGGCCAGTACCACGCCCAGCCACGCGAGACGGAAGAAGACGCGCCAGCGCCTCTCGTTGCGGCGGTCGTGGAGCAACTCGCGCGCGACGGCCTGGACCGCCACCTCGAGCGAGGCGAGCTTCGCGGCAACGGGCGCGGCGGCTGCAGCGTTGGGCACGGTGGTCGCGGCGTGGGCGGGCAGCTCGGAGGCCGTCGGATCGTCGGGAGGGTTCATGGCGCACAGGGCTCCGTGGAAGTGGCTTCGGGACCGTCGTCGAATTCGATCGGCGCGATGTCGCGGGAAGGATACCAATACACCTGGCCGTCGCTCTCGTGCACGTCGATGACGATCAGGCCGTTGCGGCCACAGGGGCCGCCCAGGCAGTGGCCGCTGGCAGGCGAATACTGCGCGCCGTGGACCGCGCAGACGATGGTGCGGCGCTCCGCGTCGAGGAAATCGCCGGGGTTCCAGTCGAGTTCGGTGGGCACATGGGCACAGCGGTTGACGTAGGCCACCGCGCGGCCGTCGATGCGCAGCGCGAAGCCGCGCGCTGGCTGGCGCCACAGCAGGAGGTCGAACACGACGCCGCGGCCGCGTTCGGCGAGCTCGTCACTGCGGCAAAGGAACTGACCTGCTGCGCCGTCAGACATGGACCGTGCTCACGCCAGCATCGGACCGGTTCGAGTCGCCCGGCCTGCGACTTGCCGCGCAAGCGTGCAAGCGCGGCGCACGCGGGTTTGCCCACTCATCCATGCGACAGTAACCAGTCGTGCAATTCGCGCGTGCTGTGCGCGACATGCAGCGGTTCGAACTCGGCGAAGGCCTCATGCGCATGCGCGCCGAAGGCCACCGCGACGCTGGGGGTGCCGGCGTTCCTTGCCAGCTGCAGGTCGTGCGTCGTGTCGCCGATCATCAGCGTGCGATCAGGCTCGGCGCCGAATTCGCGCATCAGCTCCAACAGCATCAGCGGGTTGGGCTTCGATGCGGTCTCGTCGGCGGTGCGCGTCGCGTCGAACACCCCCTTGAGCTGCGAGTGCGCCAGCGCCTCGTCGAGTCCGCGTCGGCCCTTGCCGGTGGCCACGCCGAGCCAATGGTGGCGCGCCTTCAGTGCATGCAGCATCTCGATCGTGCCAGGGAACAGGCTGAGCTCGTGCTGACGCGCAAAGTAGTGGTGGCGGTAGCGGTTGCCGAGCGCGGGGTAGCGCGCTTCGGCCAGGCCGGGCGCCACATGGCGAAGCGCATCGACCAGGCCGAGACCGATCACGTACGCCGCATCGGCATCGCTGGGCTTCGGCGCGCCGACATCGGCGCAGGCGTCCTGGATGCAGCGCACGATGAGCGCGGTCGAGTCGAAAAGCGTACCGTCCCAGTCGAAAACGATGAGATCGAAGCGGCGGGTCATCGCGCGCCCCCGGCCGCCCGGGGGGCGATGCAGTGGCCCCTGTGAGGCCAGTGGGGCAGCGAACGCGGCGAGCCCGGGCACAGACCGGTCACAGCGCCTCCAGGAGCCCGGCGCAGTCGTCGGGCAAGGCCGCTTCGAGCGTGATGCGCTCGCCGGTGGCCGGGTGGTCGAACGCAAGTTGGCGCGCGTGCAGGAACATGCGAGCGAAACGGTGCTCGCCGCGCGCGAACTGGCGGTTGACCGCGAAGTCACCGTACTTCGGGTCACCGACAATCGGGTGTCCCTCGTGCGCGAGATGGACGCGGATCTGGTGCGTGCGACCGGTTTTCAGGGTCACTTCCAGCAGGGTGCAATCGGCGAACGGGCGTGCCACCTTGACCAGCGTGATCGAGCGACGCGCATCGTCGTCGGCATGCGCCGCGACTCGGACCTGCCTGTCGCCCTTGGCGTCGGTGGTCTTGAGCAGCGGCACATCGATCACCTTGTGGCTCGCGCGCCAGCGCCCGACGACGAGCGCGGCATACACCTTCACCGTGCCACGCTGGCGAAACTGGTCCTGCAGCGCGGTCAGTGCACTGCGCCTCTTGGCCAGCAGCAACACGCCCGAGGTCTCCTTGTCGAGCCGGTGCACGAGTTCGAGGAACTTCGCCTGCGGGCGTGCCCGGCGCAACTGCTCGATCACGCCGAAGCTCACGCCCGAGCCGCCATGCACCGCGACGCCGGCCGGCTTGTCGATCGCCAGCAGGTGCTCGTCCTCGAACAGCACCGCAAACTCGCGCGGCGGCGCAGCGGCCCCATCGGGCCGCTCGCCGGTGCGCACCGGCGGCACGCGAACCTCATCGCCCAGCGCCAGACGCGCGTCCGCCGCCGCCCGCCCCATGTTGATGCGGACCTCGCCCGACCGGATGACCCGGTAGACATGCGTCTTGGGCACGCCCTTGAGCACACGGAGCAGGAAATTGTCCAGTCTTTGGCCATCGCTGCCCTCGTCGACGACAAGGCGCTGGACTTGGGGTGCGACTTTCGTGCCTATAATGGCCTCGACCACGTTGCGGAGATAAGTGCTTGATTCGCTAAGAGTTTAGCGGTCGCACCCAGGCGGCGTGGAGGTGATGCAACACCCGCCCCGCGCCGTGGGCCGTGGTCCCAAAGGTGACCCGGCAGCCGCGCGAAGCAGGTGGCAGAGAAACGCGAATCCAAACCCGGGCCGATGTGACCGTCGGCCTTGAAGAACAAAGGTTTTCGGTGCCGGCCCGATCGAACATGACGAAGCCTGCACCCGCGTCCAGCCCACGGACCATGCCGTTCCCGCCCATCCCGACCTTTGACGACCGCGCCCGGCCACGAGCCGCTGGCCCGTCGTCGCGCGGGCCTGTGGGCGGCGGATGCGTCCCGAACGCTGCCACGCACGCGCCAACGCTGCGGCCGCGCTGAGCGTCGCCTTCGGGCGAACACAGCGCGCCGCGGTCCAGGGCGGTTCCTTGCGGTTTGCTCGCGTGCCTCGTGCGTCGACGAAGTGATGTCGATGTTTGGAGAACACGAGACATGAAACGCATGCTGATCAACGCGACGCAGCCCGAAGAGCGTCGCCTGGCGATCGTCGATGGCCAGAAACTGCTCGACTTCGAGACCGAAATCGAAGGTCGCGAGCAACGCAAGGGCAATATCTACAAGGCCGTCGTCACGCGCGTCGAGCCTTCGCTCGAGGCCTGCTTCGTCGAATACGGCGAGGACCGGCACGGCTTCCTGCCGTTCAAGGAAATCTCGAAGACCTACTTCAAGGAAGGCGTCAGCGTGCGCGACGCCAAGATCCAGGATGTGATCTCCAACGGCCAGGAACTGCTGGTCCAGGTCGAAAAGGAAGAGCGCGGCAACAAGGGCGCGGCGCTGACGACGTTCATTTCGCTGGCCGGCCGCTACCTGGTGCTGATGCCCAACAATCCGCGCGGCGGCGGCGTCTCCCGGCGCATCGAGGGCGAGGACCGCGAAGAGCTCAAGGAGAACCTCGACGCACTCGACTACCCGAAGGGCATGAGCCTGATCGCGCGCACCGCCGGCATCGGTCGCTCGGCGGCGGAGCTGCAATGGGACCTGAACTACATGCTCAAGCTCTGGGAGGCGATCGATTCGGCCGCCCAGGCCGGCAAGGGCGCGTTCCTGATCTACCAGGAAAGCTCGCTCGTGATCCGCGCGATCCGCGACTACTTCACCGCCGACATCGGCGAGATCCTGATCGACACCGACGACATCTACGACCAGGCCAAGCAGTTCATGAACCACGTGATGCCGGAGACGGCCAATCGCGTGAAGCGCTACCGCGACGACGCGTCGCTGTTCAGCCGGTTCCAGATCGAGCACCAGATCGAAACCGCGTTCTCTCGCACGGTGAGCCTGCCCTCGGGCGGCGCGATCGTGATCGATCACACCGAGGCGCTGGTGTCGATCGACGTCAATTCGGCGCGCGCCACGCGCGGCAGCGACATCGAGGAGACCGCCACGCGCACCAACCTCGAGGCGGCCGACGAGATTGCGCGCCAGATGCGGCTGCGTGACCTGGGCGGCCTGCTGGTGATCGACTTTATCGACATGGAGGAGTCGAAGAACCGGCGCGACGTGGAGCAGCGCCTGCGCGAGGCGATGAAGTTCGACCGCGCTCGCGTCCAGTACAGCGCGATCTCCAAGTTCGGCCTGCTCGAGCTGAGCCGCCAGCGCCTGCGCCCGGCTCTTTCGGAAGGCAGCCACATCACCTGCCCGCGCTGCAACGGCACCGGCCACATCCGCGACACCGAGTCGAGCGCGCTGCAGATCCTGCGCATGGTCCAGGAAGAGGCACTCAAGGACAACACCGCGGCGGTGCACGTGCAGGTGCCGGTCGAGGTGACTTCGTTTCTGCTCAACGAGAAGCGCTCGGAGATCACCAAGATCGAACTCAAGCAGCGCGTCAACGTGCTGCTGATCCCGAACCCGCACATCGAGACGCCGAACTACAAGCTCGAGCGCCTGCGGCACGACGATCCACGTCTGGAGACCTTCAAGGCCAGCTACACGATGATCGAGGAGCCCGACGACGAGGTCGGGATCACGCGGCGCGAGAAGGCCAAGCCACGCCAGGAGCCGGTGATCAAGGGCGTGCTGCCTGACCAGCCGGCGCCTGTCGCTGCGCCGGCACCTGCGCCCGTGGTCGCGGCACCGCTGGCGATGCCTGCGCCCGCGACGGCCGCGACGCGGCCCGCCGCCCCCGCGGGCGGGGGCTTCTTCGCATGGGTCAAGAAGCTGTTCGGGGGCGGCGAGGCGGCACCCACCGCAGCGACCGGCGTCGCGACAGCGACCGCAAGCACCGCCGCCGCGGCGGCCGCTGGCGGTGCGAGCAGGCGCGGTGAACGTGGCGAGCGTCGCGACGGACGGCGCAATGGTGGTCGCCGCGGGGAAGGTCGCGGGGAAGGTCGCGGGGAAGGTCGCGGGGAAGGCCGGAGTGAAGGGCGCGAGGGTCGCGGCGAACGCGGCGCCGAGGGTCGGCGCGAAGGACGCGAAGGACGCGAAGGCCGTGGCAGTGACTCCCGCGAGGGCCGTGGCCGGGATCAGCGTCGGGGCCAGGAATCGACAGCCGCGCCCGATGCAGCCGCGCAGCAGGCCCGCACGCCGCGAGGCGAAGGCGGCCGGCCGTCCAGAGGCGAACCGCGGGCCGATGACCGTGGTGTGGCGCCAGAGGCCGAGCGCATGCTCGACACGCAACCGCTGGCAGGCCCGACAGATGGCTTGCCGGTTGCGGCCAACCAGGCTGCGCCTGACGGAGAACGCGACGGCGCGGGCCGCCGCCGCCGCCGCCGTGGCGGACGGGGCCGCAATCGCGGTGAAGGGGCGACGACGGCTGCCGACGGCGCCGATGCCGACAGCCTGGACATCGCGGACGACCTGCCCGAAGACGAGGTCGCCGAGCTGCCACTGGCCTCGGCGCCGATCGAGGAGACCGCTGCCCCGCCGGCGGTCGAACCGCAACCCCTGCCGCGCCCGGTGCCGGCCGCGCGGCCCATCGTCGTGCCCCCGGCCGCGCCCATGCGGGCCGAGCCCTATGTGCTGCCGATCGACGCGCTGAGCGCTGTGGCCAGCGAGGCCGGCCTCGAGTGGGTGCATTCCGACGCGGAAAAGGTGCGCCAGGCGCAGGAGGCGATCGCCGCCGCGCCGAAGCCGGTGCATGTGCCGCGCGAGCCCAAGGCCGCTGTCGCGATCGACGAGGGTCCGCTGGTCCTGGTGGAAACGAAGAAGGACCTGTCGCAGATCCGGCTGCCGTTCGACAGCCCGTCGGCCTGAGCCACCCAGCCCGGCGCCGTCAAGCGGCGTCGGGCAGCAAGCCGCGGGCGCGGCGGTAGGTCGGGTCGACCATCAACTGGTCCCACTCGAGCGCGTTGCCCTGCGCCATCAGCGCCAGCCGGCGCGTCTCGTTGGCATCCGTGTCGTCGATGCGGCGCGGATCGCCCGAGAAATAGTAGTTGTGCACGCCATCGATCAGCGCGTCGATGGCATGGCCGCCGTCCTCGACGCATTGATTGCACAGCAACACCATGTCGCATCCGGCCTGCAGCGCACGGATCGCAGCTTCGGTGTAGCTCAGCTCCCTGCCATCGATGGTTCGCGCACCGGCCATCGAGAGGTCGTCGCTGAAGATCGCGCCACGGAAGCCGAGCCGGCCGCGCAGGATCTCCTGCAACCAGCGGCGCGAGAAACCAGCGGGCAATCCGTCGACCTGCGGGTAGATCACGTGCGCAGGCATCACCGAGGGCAAGCTGTCCTTCAGCCAGCCGTAGGGCGCCGCGTCGTCGGCGAGGATCGTCTCGAGGGCACGGTCGTCCACCGGCACGTCGGTGTGGGAGTCGGCTGCGACATGGCCGTGCCCCGGAAAGTGCTTGCCACAGGCGGCCATGCCGGCTCTGCGCATGCCGGCCATCAGGCTCGTCGCGAGCGCCGTGACCACCTTCGGGTCACGGTGGAAGGCGCGGTCGCCAATGACGGTGGACGGACCATGATCGAGATCGAGCACCGGCGCGAACGACATGTCCACGCCGCAGGCCCGCAGTTCGCTGGCCATCACGAAACCGGTTGCGTCGGCCGCCTCCTGGGCGGCGCGCGCGCTGGCGGTCCCTGCACTGCCGCCATCGCGCATCCACAGCTCGCCGAGCATCCTCATCGAGGGCAGCGGCGTGAATCCGTCGCTCGCGAAGCGCTGGACGCGACCACCCTCCTGATCGACGAGGATGAGGGCGTTCTCGTCGCTGGTCTGCTTGATGTCCCGGCACAGCGCCGCGAGCTGGGCGCGGTCGCTCCAATTGCGCGCGAACAGGATCACGCCGCCGGTGATCGGGTGCACGATGCGATTGCGGTCCTTGGGCGTCAGTGACTTGCCGGCCACGTCGATGATCAGGGGGGACAGTTGTTTCACGGCGGCTCCGGTCGATGGCGCGCTTGCACGACGACGAAGGCACAAGCGTAGCTGCTTTCGTCACTGACGCTGACCTGCGCGTCGAGGCCGCGCGCGTCGAACCACGCCTTCAGCGCACCGTGCAGGCGGATCTCGGGCTTGCCGCTCGGCGCCTTCACCACCTCGCAGTCGCGCCAGGTCATTGGCAGCCGCAGGCCCAGGCCGATCGCCTTCGAGAAGGCCTCCTTGGCGGCGAAGCGCGTGGCCAGGTAGGCGACGCCGCGCGCCTCGAGCTTGGCCCGCCGCGCCCGGAAGACCTCGATCTCGTGCGGCCCGAGCACGCGCTCGGCAAAGCGGTCGCCGCGCCGCCCGAGCGCGGCGGCAATGCGTCCGATGTCGCAGATGTCGGTACCGATGCCGTGGATCATTCAGGCGTACGCGCGCTGTATGCAGCGCTGGTACTCGCGCACCGTCTCGCCATAGCCCAGCTCGAGCGCATCGGCGATCAGGGCATGACCGATCGACACCTCCTGGACGCCGGGCACGGCGCGCAGGAAATCCGTCAGGTTGGCGCGGTTCAGGTCGTGACCGGCATTGACGCCGAGCCCCACTGCCAATGCCGCCGACGCCGCAGCCCTGTAGCGCTCGAGCTGTGCCACTGCCTGTGCCGTGCCATGGGCTGCGGCATAGGGCTCGGTGTACAGCTCGATGCGGTCGGCGCCGATCGTGGCCACCGCCGCGATCGCCTGCGGGTCGGCATCCATGAACAGGCTGACGCGCACGCCGAGCGCGCGCGCCTCGGCCACCAGCGGCGCCACGCGCGACAGGTCCGCGATCCCGAACCCATGGTCGCTCGTGAACTGGCCGGGCGCATCGGGAACGAAGGTCGTCTGATGCGGACGGAACTCGCGCACGAATGCCATCAAGTTGTCGAGCGGATTGCCTTCGATGTTGAACTCGGCCGCGGGCCATTGCGCCATCAGCGCTGCCAGATCGCGCACGTCGTCGGGCCGGATGTGGCGCGCATCGGGCCGCGGGTGCACCGTGATGCCCTGGGCGCCGGCCTCCAGACACAGCGTGGCTGCACGCACGACGCCCGGGATGCCGAGGTGCCGGGTGTTGCGCAGCAGTGCGACCTTGTTGACGTTGACCGACAGCGCGCACCGGTTCGTGCGGTGTCCGGCTTCGGGTGCGACCAGAGGGTTCATGGCAGATCGAGCATCGAGCGCAGTTCGCGGACCACCTCGCGCGTGCGAAGGGGCGCGTGGCCCAGATGATAGGCAAGCATGCGGCGCAGCTGTCTGCGCAGCGGGACTTCGGCCGTGCGGCAGGCCTCTCGCAGGTCGTCGAAGCTGCCGCGCGCGAGTGCAGCCTGAAGCGCCATGAGCTGCGCGCCGGCGAGTGTCGCGCCGGCCTCGGGTGCGGCTGCGGCCAGCCCGCCTTCAGGCCATAGCGTGTAGTGCCGATCGCGCTCAACCGCGGCCTGGTTCGCGGTGACATGGGCCAGGTCAGGCAGCAGACCCAGCTCGCGCAACAGCACGAGCTCGAACGCGCGCAGGACCAGCGGCTCGTCGGCGCCGCCGAGCCGCTCCAGCACCAGTGCATACAGGTCCCACAGCGCCGGATGGGGATCGTCGCGCGCCAGCAGTTTCATCAGCAGTTCGTTGAGGTAGAAGCCGGCGAGCAGGGCCGGGCCGCCGATGGTCGGCGAGCCGCCGCTCCACTCGGCGCCCCGCAGGTTGTGGACCTCCGCCTGCACCTCGGAACGCGCGTGGCCGAAGCTCACGGCGATGCGCTGGAACGGCAGCAGCACCGCGCGCAGGCCGGACGTTGGGCGCTTCGCGCCCTTGGCGGCCACGACCACGCGGCCGGCCTCGCGGGTGAACAGGTCGACGATCAGGCTCGACTCGCTCCAGTCGTAGCGGTGCAGCACGAAGGCCAGGTGCGGCGCGACCGTGCCGCGCGGCGTCATGGCGCCGCCTGCGCGAGCGCCTGCAGGGCGTCGAGCGCGCCGCGGCAGGATGCCTGGTCGTCGCTGTCGAGGCGGCCGAAGGCGTCACGCGCTGCGGCTGCGTGGTGCGCACAGGCGGCGCGGTCACCGCGTGCGTGCTGCACGCGAGCCAGCGCCTCGTGGCCGAAGAAGTGCTCGTACGGAAGCGCGTCGTGGGCGATGCAGGCTGCCAAGCATTGCGCTGCATGGTGAAGCGCCTCGTCGGCGCGGCCGGCGCTCAGGTGGGCGAGCGCGAGCCCGTAGTCGGCCCGTTCGACCTCGAGCCAGGTGCCGGCGTGGCTCCAGTGCACGCGGCTGGCCGCTGCCAGGTCGAGCATGGCTGCGGTGTCGGCCGCCGTGCGCTTGGCACCCCGGTCGTGCAGTTCCCAGGTCATGTTGTTGCAGGCAATCGCCAGTGGTCGGTGATCGGCCGCAGAAGCTTGCGGCAGCGCCGCAAGGCGCTCCCGCGCCGATGCAATGAACGCAAGCGCCCGCTCGCTCTGGCCACGCCCGACGCACAAGGTCGCGGCTGCGCTTTGCGCTCGCACGGTCTCGGCGTCGGTGAAGCCATCGAGCGCCGCGCGGCCGGACTGCGCAAGGTCGAGCGTTGCCCGCGCGACGCGCAATGCCGACTGCACGCGGGCGTCGGCCTTGTCGTGCGAGGCCAGTGCAGCGAGGCGCCATCGTGCGTCGTCGAAGCGGCCCAGGTGCTCGCCCAGCAGGTGCACGACGAAACGCACCAGCGCTTCCAGCTGGGCCGGGTTCGCCGGCGCGGGCGTGCCGGTGCGCAGCCTGTCGGCGACGGCTTCGCTGTGCTGGGCGTGGTCGGCCCAGGCCTGGGCCATGAAGGCTTCGAAGGTCTCGCTCATGCGCGCACTCACTCGTAACCGTAGCTTCGCAGATGTTCCTCGCTCGCGGCCCAACCGGCGCGCACCTTGACCCACAGCTCGAGGAACACCTTGGCCCCGAGCAGGCGCTCGAGCTCCTGGCGCGCCTCGCTGCCGATGCGCTTGAGCCGCTCCCCGCCCTCCCCGATGATCATGCCCTTGTGCGCCTCGCGCTCGACCACGATCGTGGCCGCAATGCGACGCATCGGCCGTACCGGGTCGCCTTCCTCCTCGAACTTGTCGATCACGACGGTGCTGCCATAAGGCAACTCGTCTCCGGTGAGGCGAAACAGCTTCTCGCGAATCAGCTCGCTGGCGAGGAACCGCTCGCTGCGGTCGGTCAGGGCATCGGGGTCGTACAGCCATGGCTGCTCGGGAAGATGGCGCGCGACGATCTGGACGAGGCGCGGCGCGTCGGCCTCGCGGATCGCAGACATCGGCACGAATTCGGCGAAGTCGCGCCGCTCCCGCATGGTGGCCAGCCAGGGCAGCACGTCGTCGCGCCGGGCAAGCGCGTCGAGCTTGTTGGCCACCAGAAGCACGGGCTTGTGCGAGGGCAGCAGGGCCAGCACCTTGGCATCTTCGGGGGTGAACTTGCCGGACTCGACGACGAACAGCACCACGTCGACGTCGGACAGCACGCCCTTGACCGTCCGGTTCAGGTTGCGATTGAGCGCATTGCCGTGCCGCGTCTGGAAGCCCGGGGTATCGACG
>JAOUIM010000064.1 GCA_029884035.1 Aquincola sp.
ACCGCCATCAGCGGGATCACGGCGTTGAACGCGACCAGCGCCACCACCGGCAGCACCAGCCACCACGCCTTTTGATTGACGGTGCGGGCGCTCATTCGACGATCCACCCGTCCGCGTAAACCTGGGTGTGCCGCATGTCGAAAACCAGACTCGCATCGCGCGATGGCAAGTGGCCGGCCTCGGCCACCAGCACCTTGATGAGTTGCTCGCCGTGGCGCGCGTCGACCACCGTGACGCGACCGAGGTCGCTCGTGCGCTCGATGGCCACCGGCAGGCCCGTCTCACCGGCGCGTGCGAAGCGCAGGTGCTCCGGCCGCACGCCGATCTGCGTAAGTTTGCCGCGCGCGGCGCTGGCGTCGGCGACGGCTGTCGGTACCGCATGACCGTCAAAGCGCGCCACACCAGCAGCGTCGATCTCGCAGGGCAGCAGGTTCATGCCGGGCGAGCCGATGAAGTGGCCGACGAAGGTGTGGCGCGGGCGCTCGAACAACTCGACCGGCGTGCCCGCCTGCACGACCTGGCCGTTGTCCATCACCACCACCTGGTCGGCAAACGTCAGCGCCTCGGTCTGGTCGTGGGTGACGTAGATCATCGTCACGCCCAGGCGCTGGTGCAGTTCCTTGAGCTTGCTGCGCAAGCGCCACTTCAGGTGCGGGTCGATCACCGTCAGCGGCTCGTCGAACAGGATCGCGGCCACATCGGCGCGCACCAGGCCGCGGCCCAGCGAGATCTTCTGCTTGCCGTCGGCGGTCAGGCCGGCCGCGCGCTGGTCGAGCGTGGCTTCGAGATCGAGCAGTGCGGCGATCTCGCGCACCCGCGAACGCACCTGCGGCTCGGGCAGGCCGCGATTGCGCAGCGGGAAGGCGAGGTTGTCGGCCACCGTCATCGTGTCGTACACGACGGGGAACTGGAACACCTGGGCGATATTGCGCTCGCCGGGTTCGAGCCCCGTCACGTCGCGCTCGTCGAACAGGACCTGGCCGTGCGTGGGCCGCAGCAGACCCGACACGATGTTCAGCAAGGTGGATTTTCCGCAGCCCGACGGGCCGAGCAGCGCGTAGGCGCCGCCATTACGCCAATCCAGGTTCAACTCGCGCAACGCCCAATCGGCCATCACCTCATCACGCGGCCGGGCGCGGTAGCTGTGGCGCAGGGCACGCAGGTGGATCTGTGCCATCCGGGCGGCCCGCGCTACGCTGCCAGGCGACGCCCTGCGGCGTCGAAATACAGGCACTGCGCCACGTCGAGCGCGAACGCGGCGTCCTGGCCCACCGGGTGGCTGTGGATGCCGTTGACAAGCGAGACCCAGGCGCCGTCCGCCAACGCGAAGTGCACGACCGACTCGCTGCCGCTGATCTCGCTGATCAAGACGCGGCCGCGCACCGGCACGCCGGCCTGCGGCCCTGGCCGCACATGGTGCGGGCGCAGCGCGACCGTGATCTCGCCATCAGGCAGCGAGCGCAAGGCCCCCGGCGCATTCCACTGCACGCCCTCGGCGAGCACGATCAGTTCGCCGCGCTTGCGCGCCGCAGCCACGTTGATCGGCGGATCGGAAAATACGCGCGCACTCGTGAGGTCGACGGGATCGCGGTAGACCGCGGCGGCGGGGCCGAACTGAGTAATGCGTCCCGCGTGCATCGTCGCCACATGGCCACCGAGCATCAGCGCCTCGGCCGGCTCGGTGGTGGCGTAGACCACGGTGCATCCGCGGTCGGCGAACAGGCGCGGCAACTCATCGCGCAGCGACTCGCGCAGCTTGTAGTCGAGGTTGGCGAGCGGCTCGTCGAGCAGCACGAGCTCGGCATCCTTGACCAGTGCGCGTGCGAGCGCGCAGCGCTGCTGTTGGCCGCCCGACAGCTCGGCCGGTTTGCGGTCAAGCAGCGGCGTTAGCTTGAGCAGCTCGGCAATCCGGCCCACGCGCGCCTGGGTGTCGGCGCCCGACGTCCCTGCCACACGCAGGGGCGACGCGATGTTGTCGAAGACGCTGAAGTTCGGATAGTTGATGAACTGCTGATAGACCATCGAGACGCGGCGCTGCTGCACCGCCACGCCGGTCACGTCGCGGCCGCCGAACCAGACGCTGCCGGCGCTGGGCTTGACCAGCCCGGCCATCAGCCGAAGCAGCGTCGTCTTGCCCGCCAGCGTCTCGCCCAGCAGGGTGTTGAAGCCCTGTGGCGCGAGCGCCAGCGTGGTGGGGTGGATGTGCACGTCCGCGCCGTCGCGCAGCGTGACCTCGCGCAGTTCGAGACTCATGGCGTCAACAAAGAGCAGGGGCGCCCTCGCGCCCCTGTCCCGTTCGTCATGCCCGCGGCTACTTGGCCGCCGCCCAGCGCTTGACGATCTCTTCGTACGGCATCGTCACGCCCTTGGGCTTCTCGTTGGCCAGCTTGGCCTTCGGTCCATCGGGCTTACCAAGCCATTCCTTGGCCGCCACCGGCTTGTTCAGGCGCGGGCCGCAGCCGCCGTAGGTCTTGGCCTTCTCGTCGGCCTCCTGCATGCGCGCCATCACGAGGTCCATCTCCTCGGCCAGGCGGTCCATCGCCTTCTGCGGCGTGAAGGCGCCGGAGTTCACGTCGCCGATCTGCTGCCACCACAGCTGCGCGAGCTTGGGATAGTCGGGCACGTTCACGCCAGTGGGCGTCCACATCACGCGGTCGGGCGAGCGGTAGAACTCGACCAGGCCGCCGAGCTTGGGCGCGCGCTCGGTGAACGAGGCGTGGCGCACCGTGCTGTCGCGGATGAAGGTCAGCCCGACCTGGCTCTTCTTGGTATCCACCGTCTTGCTGACGACGAACTGCGCGTACAACCAGGCGGCCTTGCGGCGATCCACGGGTGTGCTCTTGAACAGCGTCCACGAGCCGGCGTCCTGGTAGCCGAGCTTCATGCCATCCTGCCAGTACGAGCCCTTGGGCGACGGCGCCATGCGCCACAGCGGGTTGCCGCTGTCGTCGACGGTGTTGTTGCCGTCCTTCTTGGGCGCGACCATCGAGGCGGTGAACGCGGTGTACCAGAAGATCTGCTGCGCCACGTTGCCCTGGGCCAGCGCTGGCAGCGACTGGTAGAAGTCGTAGTCGGCAGCACCCGGCGGCGCGTACTTGCGCAGCCACTCGTCCCACTTGGCAATCGCGTACACCGACGCCGGGCCGTTGGTCTCACCGCCGCGCGACACGCTCGCACCCTGCGGGTTGCAAGAACCCTCGGGCATGCGGATGCCCCACTCGTCGATCGGCCGGCCATTGGGCAGGCCCTTGCTTGAGGCGCCGGCCATCGACAGCCACGCATCAGTCATGCGCCAGCCGAGGTCGGGCGCGCGCTTGCCGTAGTCCATGTGGCCGTAGATGCGCTTGCCGTCGATCTCCTTCACATCCTCGGAGAAGAACTTGGCGATGTCCTCGTAGGCGCTCCAGTTGACCGGCACGCCGAGGTCATAGCCGTACTTGGCCTTGAACTTGGCCTTGATCTCGGGCTTGTCGAACCAGTCCTTGCGGAACCAGTACAGGTTGGCGAACTGCTGGTCGGGCAGCTGCCAGATCTTGCCGTCCGGGCCGGTCGTGAAGCTGATGCCGATGAAGTCCTTGACGTCCAGGCCCGGGTTAGTGACGTCCTTGCCTTCGCCGGCCATCCAGTCGGTGAGATTCACCGCCGACTGCAGGCGCGAGTGGGTGCCGATCAGGTCGCTGTCGTTGATGTAGCCGTCGTAGAGGTTGCGGTTGGTCTGCATCTGCGTCTGCACCGCCTGCACGACCTCGCCTTCACCGAGCAGCTGGTGGTTGACCTTGATGCCGGTGATCTCGGTGAACGCCTTGGCCAGCGTCTTGGACTCGTATTCGTGCGTCGGTATCGTCTCCGACAGCACGTTGATCTCCAGACCCTTGAAGGGCTTGGCCGCATTGATGAACCAGTCCATCTCCTTTTGCTGTTCCTCCTTCGACAGCACGGAGGGCTGGAACTCGGTGTCGATCCAGCGCTTGGCCGCTTCGCTGCCGCCGCCCTGCGCTGCCGCCGCCGGCGTCGCGGCGGGCGCCGTGGTGGCCGCTTCTTCCTTCTTGCCGCAGCCCAACAGGACAATGGCCGCGATGGCCACCGCCATGGGCAATGGACGGAAATTCATCGTAGATCTCCTGATCGATTGTTGTGGTGTGTCGGCGCCCACCGGGTTCGGGGCACCTATCGAACCATGCGCCACACGAGCGATGGTCGCATTGGGGAAAACTCGGGTCGCGGCCAGCGCACGCATGTGGCCGCATTGACGATGATGCCTGGCCCCACCGCCCGCCGAAAGCCGCTCGATGCCTGACCATTTGCTTGCACTGGACCAGGGCACGTCCAGCTCGCGTGCCATCGTGTTCCACCGCGACGGACACATCGTCTCGATGGCGCAGCGCGAGTTCCGCCAGATCTACCCGCAGCCCGGCTGGGTCGAACACGACGCCGATGAAATCTGGTCCACGCAGCAGGCGGTGGCACTCGAGGCGCTGTTCAAGGCCCAGCTCAAGGCCGCGGACATCGCGGCGATCGGCATCACCAACCAGCGCGAGACGACGCTGCTGTGGAGCCGGCGGACCGGCAAGCCGGTGGCCAACGCCATCGTCTGGCAGGACCGCCGCACCGCGCCGTTCTGCGCCCAGTTGCGCGAGCAGGGCCTGGAGCCCACCGTGCAGCGCACCACCGGGCTGCGCATCGATCCCTATTTTTCCGGCACCAAGCTGCGCTGGCTGCTCGACCACGTGAGCGGTGCGCACGCGGCGGCAGCGCAGGGCGAGCTGGCCTTCGGCACGATCGACTCGTGGCTGCTGTGGAAGCTGACTGGGGGCCGCGTGCACGCCACCGACGTGACCAACGCGTCGCGCACGATGCTGTTCGACATCCGCCACAACCTGTGGGATCGCGAGCTGCTCGCTGCGCTGCACATCCCGGAGAGCGTGCTGCCCCAGGTCCATCCCTCGTCGCATGTCTACGGCGAGACCGAGCCGGCGATGCTCGGTGCCGCGATACCGATCGCCGGCATCGCCGGCGACCAGCAGAGCGCGCTGTTCGGCCAGGCCTGCTTCAAGCCCGGCCTGGCGAAGAACACCTACGGCACCGGCTGCTTCCTGCTGATGCACACGGGCCGCGCCTTCGAGGCCAGCGCCAACGGGCTGCTGACCACCGCCGCGGCGCAGCCGACCAGCGCGCCCGAGTACGCGCTCGAAGGCAGCGTGTTCATCGGTGGCGCGGTCGTCCAGTGGCTGCGCGATGGCCTGAAGGCCATTGCCGGCAGCGGCGAAGTGCAGGCGCTGGCCGAAAGCGTGCCCGACGCGGGCGGCGTGATGTTCGTGCCCGCGTTCACCGGCCTGGGCGCGCCGTACTGGAATGCCGAGGCGCGCGGCGCGATCGTCGGCCTGACGCGCGGCAGCACGGTGGCGCATATCGCGCGCGCCGCGCTCGAGAGCATCGCGTTCCAGAGCGCTGCACTGCTGCAGGCGATGAGCCGCGACGCGATCGCCGCCGGCGGCGCTGCGGTGACCGAGCTGCGCGTGGACGGCGGCGCGAGCGTGAACAACATGCTGATGCAGTTCCAGGCCGATCTGCTGGGCATCCCGGTGGTTCGGCCGAAGGTGGTGGAGACCACCGCGCTCGGCGCGGCTTACCTGGCTGGCCTGGCGGTGGGCACCTACCAGAGCCTGGACGACCTCGCGGCGCAGTGGCAGGTCGAGCGCCGTTTCACGCCCACCCTGCCACGAGAACGTGCGGCCGAACGGATGGCCGAGTGGGAACGCGCGGTGCGGCAGACGCTTGCCGCCTGAGCAATCGCCTCAGCCGCGCGACGACTGCGCTGCCTGCAGCATCCACTCGTGCGCCGGGTCGTTGCGGAAGACCCAGAAGCGGTTCGGCCCGGCCATCACGTTGAGGTAGTACGAGTCGTAGCCATGCGGCACCACGACCGGGTGGTAGCCGCGCGGCACCATCACCACGTCGTGATCCTCCACCGCCATCGATTCGTCGAGGCTGCGGTCGTCGGTGTAGACGCGCTGGAAGGCGAAGCCCTGCGGCGGGTTCAGGCGGTGGTAGTAGGTCTCCTCGAGTTGCGTCTCGGCCGGCGGCGCCTCGCGGTCGTGCTTGTGTGGCGGGTAGCTCGAAGAATGGCCGGCGGGCGTGCGCACCTCGACCACCAGAAGGTGGGCGGCGGTTGGATCGTCATGCGGCAGGATGTCGCAGATGTAGCGCGTGTTGCTGCCCTGGCCGCGCACGCTGCGTCGCATCGCCGCGGGGTCGAGCTGCCGGACCGCGCGCGGCTTGTCGTCGCACGGCGCACTGCACAGCGCCACCTCGGCGTCGCTCGTCGCGCGGATGACCACCTTCTGGCCCGCCGGCACGTACACCGCGTCGGGCGCCCGGTCGTCGAACACGTGCGCACGCGTCCCCAGGGCGCTCGCCGACAGGGTGCCGGCCTGCACGTCGACCTTGCCCGCCAGCACGACGAGGCACAACTCGCGCGAGCCGGTGTCCATGGCCTCGGACTCCCCCGCCTTCAGGCGCAGTGCACGAAAGCCCACATGCGTCCAGCCCGCGCGCTCGGGCGTGACGTCGACGATCTCGCGGCCGTCGGGTCGAGCCTTGGCCAGCAAGGGACTCATGCCGCACCTCCGAGCCGATCGACGATTCGCCGCAGCGTCTCGTAGCCCTTCTTCGCATAGCGGTAGCTCGGCGCGACCGCCGGGTCCTGCTCGGCCTCGACCACGAGCCAGCCCTCGTAACCCGCGGCGTACAGCGTGCCGAGCACCGCGTCGTAGTCGATCACGCCGTCGCCCGGCACCGTGAAGGTGCCGGCGAGCACGCCGGTCAGGAAGCTCCAGCCGTCGTTGCGCGCCTTGGCGATCAACGCCGGCCGCACGTCCTTGCAGTGCACGTGAACGACGCGCGCGGCGTGCCGCGCGAGCAGCGCGTTGGGGTCCGTCGCGCCGCCGTAGTACGCATGGCCGGTGTCGAACAGCAGGCCCACCGATGCCGGATCGGTCAGTGCCATCAGCTTGTCGATGTCCTGGGGCGATTCGACGTACGCGCCCATGTGGTGGTGGTAGGCCAGCGTGATGCCGTAGGTCGATTTCAGGTGCGCGCCAAAGGCATTGAGCCGCTCGGCGTAGGCGCGCCACTGCGCGTCGTTCGCGAAGCGGGGCCGGCGGTCCAGCGGCGTATCGATCTGCCCCTGGATCGAATCGGCGACTTCGCCGTAGACGACCACCTTGCAGCCGTTGAAACGCAGCTTGTCCATATGCGCCCGGCAGCGCAGCATCTCGTCGTCGACCGCTCCGCGCGCGAGTTCGCCCGAGTACCAGCCCGACACGCAGGCCAGGCCGAATTCATCCAGCTTGGCTTTCAGCGCCGGGCCGTCCTTCGGAAACTTGTTGCCCAGCTCGAAGCCTGCGTATCCGATCTCCTTGCCCTCGGCCAGCGCGGTTTCGAGCGGCGTCTCGCCGCCGAGCGAAGGCAGGTCGTCGTTCATCCACGACAGCGGGTTCACGCCGATGCGCACGTTCCAGGTCATCTCGTCCTCACAGCCGTTGCTTCGCCTTGCCGTCGCGATAGCTCGCCAGGGCATCGCCCACCTCGGCGCGCGACGACACCTCCGGGATCGCGACCTCCCACCAGGCGCCGCCGTCGTCGGTGGTGCGCCAGGGCGAAGTGTCGATCACGAGCACCTGGGTCTTCTCGGCGGCACGCGCGGCACGCATCGCGACCTTGAGTTCGGCGACATCCTTCACGTGCACCGCACCCGCCCCGAGGCTCGCGGCGTGAGCGGCGAAGTCGATCGCCACCGGCGCGCCGCAATCCTCGAGCAGGTTGTTGAAGCGCGGGCTGCCGCTGGCCAGTTGCAGGCGCTGGATGCAGCCGAAGCCGCGGTTGTCGAGCACGACGACGATGATCTTCAGCCCGAGCATCACCGAGGTCGCGATCTCCGAATTGAGCATCAGGTACGAGCCGTCGCCCACCATCGCGATGACCTCGGCCTCGGGCCGCGCGAGCTTGACGCCCAGCGCACCCGCGATCTCGTAGCCCATGCACGAGTAGCCGTACTCCATGTGGTAGCCGCCGGGGCGCGTGCTGCGCCAGAGCTTGTGCAATTCGGCCGGCAGGGTGCCGGCGGCGCACACCACGATGTCGTTGCCCGGCGAGTCGGCGGCCGAGTCCCGCACCGCGCCGATCACCTCGGCGTCGTAGGGCAGTTCGCCCGCGGGCGGCGCGGCCGTGGTCAGCTCGGTGACCCGCGCGTTCCAGTGCGACGCAAGCTGCCGTGCGCGCACGGTCCAGGCTTCGTCGGCGCGCCAGCTGCCGGGCCGCAGCGCCGCAAGCACCACACGTGCATCGGCCACGAGCGCCCGGCCGCGCCACTTGGCGGCATCCATCGGTTGCACGTTGAGCGACAGCAGCCTCGCGTTCGGCCACAGCGAATGTGAGGCCGTGCTGAAGTCCGACAGCCGCGTGCCGATCGCCAGCACGAGGTCGGCGTCCGCCGCGAGCGCGTTGGCCGCGGGCGACCCTGTGACGCCGATCGCACCGACGTTGAGCGGGTGGTCCCATGCCAGGCTGCCCTTGCCGGCCTGCGTCTCGGCCACCGGCACGCCATGCGTCGTGGCCCAGGCAGCGAGCGAGGCGCCGGCGCGGCTGTAGAGCACGCCGCCACCAGCGACGACGAGCGGGCGGCGCGACGACGTCAACAGATCGTTGGCTTCGGCGAGTTCGTGCGCGTCGGGCGCGGGCCGGCGGATGCGCAGCGGCGCGGGCGCGAGGAACGACTCGGGGCAGTCGAACGCCATCGCCTGCACATCCTGCGGCAGTGCGAGGCATACCGGGCCGCAGGTGGCCGGATCGGTCATGACCTGGATCGCGCGCGTCAGCGCGACGACGATCTGCTCGGGCCGCGTGATCCGGTCGAAGTAGCGCACCAGCGGCCGGAACGCGTCGTTGGCGCTGACATCGCCCGCGGCGAAATCCTCGACCTGCTGCAGCACCGGGTCGGGCGCGCGCGAGGCGAACACGTCGCCGGGCAGCAGCAGCAGCGGTAGGCGATTGACGTGCGCGAGCGCTGCGGCGGTGAGCAGGTTGGTCGCGCCCGGGCCGATCGAGGTGGTGACCGCCATGATGCGTTCGCGGAAGTTCGCCTTTGCGAACGCGATCGCAGCGTGCGCCATCGCCTGCTCGTTGTGCGCGCGGTGCGTGGGCAGCGCGCTGCCGTGCTGCGCCAGCGCCTCGCCCAGGCCGGCCACGTTGCCGTGGCCGAAGATCGCCCACACGCCTGCGCAATAGGGCTCGGAGCGACCGTCGTCGCGTTCGATCCGCAGCGCCGCGAGGTGGGCCACGAGGGCCTGCGCCATCGTCAGGCGGCGTGTCGTGCTCATCGTGCGGGTCTCCTCGTGTCGCGCCAGGCCGTGATCAGGTGGCCGAAGCGCGATGCGACACGCTCGACCAGCGCTGCATCGTCGATCGCGCCGGCCAGCCACTCGCGGCTCGCCTCGCCCCAGATCGTGCGCCCGACCATGAAGCCGCGCACGATCGGGTGCGTCGCGGCGGCGAATCCCTCGACCAGTCGCTCCATCGGTTGGTTCAGTCCCAGCAGCACCACGCCGCGGCACTGCGGATCGCGTTCGGTGATCAATGTCGCCAGCGTGGGCCACGCGCCGCTGCGCATCGGCGCGAGCTTCCACCATTCGGGCTTCAGGCCGAGGTTGTAGAAACGTTTGACGGACCGCAGCACGGCCGCATCGTCGCCGCCCGGCGCGATGAGCTCGAGCAGCAACTCGTGGCCGCTGGCCCGCGTGGCCTCCCACAGCTCCAGCAGGCGCTCCTCCTGGGCGACGCGCAGCTCGGCCTCGTCGTCGGGGTGGGAATTGACCAGGCACTTGACCACCTGCTCGCGAGGCCAGCTGACGAGCGCCGTGCCGATCGACCGCGTGCCGTCGAAGGCCAGCGGGCGCGAGCCGGGTTGCTCGACCGGGCGGCCGACCCACAGGCCGCGCCCGGTTGCCGTGTGCAGCGCATCGATGCCATAGCGCTCGTCGATCAGCACACCGAACTGGCCTTGCAGCGCGTGGCGCTTCCCGGTGTCGTCGGCGGCGCGCAGCAGCAATTGCTTGAGCGCGGGCAGCTTCGTCAGCGGCGCGCCGGCCTCGCGCGCCATGGCCTCGAACTGCGATCGGTGGTCGAAGGCCATCACGTGGAGCACCGGCCACTCGGCGCGATTCGGCGTGGTGCGATGCAGGTGCGCCAGGACCGGGTCGGCGTCGACCTTGGGCAGTCGCCGGCCGCTGAACCAGTGCGCCAGTTCAGCCGGCGTCGGCATCGCCGGCGCGCAGGCGTGGCGCGAGACGACGATCGCACCGCACGCATTGGCGATGCGCGCCGCGCCGTGGAAGTCTTCGCCCCTCAGGAAACCGGTCAGCAGGCCCGCGGCGAAGGCATCGCCCGCACCGAGGATGTTCATCACCTCGATGCGCTCACCGACGACCGTGGGCGCGTCCTCGAGCCGCGCCGGCACCGCGCCGTCGATGAAGCAGCAGCCGCGGGCGCCGAGCTTGACCACCAGCGCAGCCGGGGTCACCTCACGCACGCGGCGCAGCGAGGCCAGCAAGTCGCCGGGCACGCCGCCGGCGATCAGGAATTCCTCCTCGGTGCCGATCAACAGCTCGAACTGCGGCAGCAGCTCCTGCAGGCGCGCCGTCACGGCGGCGTCGGCGACATAACGGTTAGCACCCTCGCCGCGCCGGGTCAGGCCCCACAACACCGGGCGGTAGTCGATGTCGAGCACGCGCACCGCGCCGTGCTTGCCGGCGTGTGCGAGGGCGACCATCGAGGCCGCACGCACGGTCGGCGTCGACAGGTGGGTGCCGGTGATCAGCAGCGCGCGGCAGCCGGCGATGAAGTCCTCGCTGATCCGTGAAGCGTCGATCGCCATGTCGGCGCAGTTCTCGCGCACGAACAGCAGCGGGAAGGTGTCGCGGTCCTTCAGGCCCAGCAGCACGAGCCCGGTCAGGCGCTCGGGGTCGACCTGGACCTGCGACGTGTCGCAGCCCTCGCGCTGCAGCGTCTCGACCAGGAAGCGGCCCATCTGCTCGTCGCCGACGCGCGAGATCATCGCGCTCTTCAGGCCCAGTCGCGCCACCCCGAAGGCGATGTTCGCCGAGCTGCCGCCGAGGTACTTGGCAAAGCTGGCCACGTCTTCCAGCCGCGAGCCGACCTGCTGGGCATACAGATCGACCGCCAACCGCCCGAGGCAGGCGATGTCGAAACGGCGGGGGCCGGAGAAACGAAGACCGCTCACGCGCAGGCTCCTGTGAGGCGCTGGTCGATGGTTGTCAAAACGAGTGCACGGATGGTAGCCAGTTCGGTCCAGAGTCGACCGTCACCGCATTGGCGACGGCGGGTCTGCGGCATTGAACGTTCGTGATGGGCGGACCGTGAATGATCACGCGCGAGATCTGTCCGTCAGTTGACTGCCAGGAGCGAGCCGTCGCGTCGCGATCCCAAGGCGTCCACGAATGGGCCGAAGGCGGGCATCCGCTGCCTCGACCGGGCAACAAGACCACGCTGTAGATTAGCAAGTGGCGCACCGGGCATCTTCGCTTCGGCTCGACCACTGCGTACCAGGCCAGGGATGTGCCGCTGCTTGAGCGCAGCGCCGCAACCCGCGACCGTGTAAGCATCGCCTGGAGGACGTTGTGACCGACCAAACCGTTGCGTTCGACTACGCCGATACGGGTTCCGGCCCGGCCCTGCTGTTCCTGCCCGGGAGCTTCGGCACGGGCACGGGCTGGAAAGCGGTCATGGGGCATCTCGGTGACGGTTACCGCATGGTCACGACCAGCCTGCTGGGCTACGGCGCCACGCCGGACATCCGGCCTGACGGCAATGCCACCATGGCCCAGCAGGTCGGCCTCATCGACCGCATCATCGACCGGATCGGCACCTCCCCCCATGTGGTGGGGCACTCGTACGGCGCACTCTCCGCCATCGTCCATGCCTTGACCGGTCGACACCGGCCCGCGAGCTTGGTGCTCGTGGAAGCGAACCCGCTGGGTTTGCTGCGCGCGTCGGGAGACCTGGAGCACTACGGGATGTTCGAGTCGATGACGGGCCCGTACTTCGCCGACTTTGCCCGCGGCGACGCCGAGGCGGCCCGGCACGTCATCGACTTCTACGGCGGTCCGGGCACCTTCGATTCGATGCCGCCGAAGGTCCGCAGCTACATCGTCGCGACCACCGCGGTGAACGTGCGCGACTGGTCCTCGGGCTGGTCTTTCGAACCCAGCAAGGAGACTTTGCGGTCGATCGACATGCCGACGACGGTGGTTCGCGGAGGAAACGGGCATCCGGCCATGCTCAGGATCGCCGAGCTTCTGCACGAATCGATCCCTGCGGCGC
>JAOUIM010000065.1 GCA_029884035.1 Aquincola sp.
ACGCCGCGCTCGCCTGTCGGTTCGGGCGCGTTCTTGCACATCGCGTCGGCCGCGAGGCGGATCATGTTGAAGCTGCCGACCAGGTTGATGTTGATGACGCGGGCGAACGAGGCCAGCGGGTGAGGGCCATCCTTGCCGACCGTCTTGACGCCGATCGCGATGCCGGCGCAGTTGACCAGGCCCATCAGCTTGCCCATCGATGTGGCCTGCGCCACCGCGGCCTGGGCATCGGCTTCCTGCGTCACGTCGCACTTGACGAACGCGCCGCCGATCTCCCTGGCGAGCGCCTGGCCCTTGTCGGCCTGCACGTCGGCCACGACGACCTTGCCGCCCGCTGCAGCCAGCATGCGGGCGGTGCCTTCGCCCAGCCCCGAGGCGCCACCAGTGACGATGAAGACCTTGCCTGCGATGTCCATGGTGTGTGGGTTCCTCAGTTCAGTGCGGCCAGCGCGCGCGCGGTGATCGCGTCCACGCTGCCGGTGCCGTCGACCTTGCACAAGCGCGGCGCGTTCGGGTCGCCGCTCGCCGCCCAGCGTGCGTAGTAGTCGACCAGCGGCCGCGTCTGGCTGTGATAAACCTGCAGGCGCTTGCGCACCGTGGCCTCCTTGTCGTCGTCACGCTGGACCAGCGCCTCGCCAGTCACATCATCCACGCCGTCCACCCTCGGCGGGTTGAACAGGACGTGGTAGCTGCGGCCCGAGGCGATGTGGAACAGGCGGCCGCTCATGCGTTCGATGATCGTCTGGTCGGGAACGTCGATCTCGAGCACCGCATCGAGCTTCACGCCGGCAGCCTTCATCGCCTCGGCCTGCGCCAGTGTCCGCGGAAAGCCGTCGAACAGGAAGCCGTTGGCGCAATCCGGCCGCGCGATGCGTTCCTTGACCAGGGTGACGATGATGTCGTCGCTGACCAGGGCGCCCGTGTCCATCACCTTCTTGGCCGCCAAGCCGAGCGGCGTGCCGGCATTGACCGCGGCGCGCAGCATGTCGCCGGTCGACACCTGAGGGATGCCGTAATGCTTGCAGAGGAAGGCCGCCTGCGTGCCCTTGCCGGCGCCGGGCGCTCCCAAAAGGATCATTCTCATTGCGTCCCTCGGTATGGTTCTGTGCCCGTGACGATAGCCGCGCTGGCTGACGCCCGGCGGACGATTATGTTATGGCGGCGACGGCGTACCGAACAGGCGCCGCACGCGCTCGAGGTCCGCCGGCGTGTCCACGCCCGGTCCCGGGGCCACGTCGGTCACGTGCACGGCGATGCGCTCGCCATGCCACAGCACGCGCAACTGTTCCAGCGCCTCGAGCCTCTCGACCGGCGCCATCGCAAGCCCCGGGAATCGCCGCAGGAAGGCCGCACGGTACGCATACAGGCCCACGTGGCGCAGTGGCGCCGGGTCGGGCAGGCCAGTGATGCCCTGTGCATGACCGTCGCGCCACCACGGCAGCGGCGCGCGGCTGAAGTACAGCGCGCGACTGTTCGCGTCGCACACGACCTTGACCACGTTCGGGTTCACGTAGTCGGCCACCGAATCCAGCGCATGCGCGGCGGTGGACATCACGCAGTCGGCGGCGCGCTCGAGCAGCGCCACGCATGCGTCGACCAGCGCCGGATCGATCAGCGGCTCGTCGCCCTGCACGTTGACCACCAGGTCGTTGCCGTCGAGCCCGAGCAACATGCACGCTTCGGCCAGGCGGTCGCTGCCGCTCGCGTGGTCGGCGCGCGTCATCACGCTGGTCACGCCGTGGCGTTCGCAGGCCTGCCGGATCCGTGCATGATCGGTGGCGACCACGACCCGCGCGGCGCCCGAGCGCGCCGCCCGCTGCGCCACGCGCACCACCATCGGCAGCCCGGCGATGTCGGCCAGTGGCTTGTCCGGCAGGCGTGTGGATGCCAGCCGCGCCGGCACGATGACCGTGAAGGTCATTGCGCCGCTCTCCGCGCAGCCTTCCCGATGCGGGCGATACCGCCCGGGGGCCGATGCAATAACGCGACAGAGCGGCTCACGCGCTCCCTTCGGGGTCGTACGGCAGCGCCTCGCTCTCGAGCATCACCGGGATGCCGTCGCGGATCGGGAACGCCAGCCGGTCGGCGCCGCAGGCAAGCGCGGTGGGGTGCTGCTCGGCGTCGCGCAGCATCACCAGCCGCCCCTTGCAGATCGGACACACGAGCAGGTCGATGAGGCGGTGGTCGAGGGTGGTCATCGTGCGGGCGGTTTGGGAAGGAGGTGCAGGACCGCGGCGGCAAAGCCGGGCTCGGGGAGCAAGTCTAGCGGTGCAACCCACAGCCGCGTGCCGCCCAGATCTCTCCCGAGCAGCTTGACCGCGTCCTTCTCGGTGACGATCACGTCGGCGCTGCCGGCGGGCCAGGGCAGGGGATCGAAGCGATGGTGGTCCGGGAGCGGCAGCGGCGCGATCTCGAGCCCGCGATCACGCAGCATCGCGAAGAAGCGCTCGGGCTGTGCGATGCCCGCTGCGGCGGTCACCGGGCGACCTCGCAACGAGGCCCAGCCCGCGGGATCGGGTACGACCCCGGCGCGCCAGTCCGCGAGCGGCAGCACCCCGACGAGTCTGCGCGTCGCGGCAAAGCCCGGCAACGGCGTGCTGGGTGTGGAAACGCCGTACAGCACGACGCTGTGCGCCGGCACGAACGCGGGCAGGTGTTCGCGCAGTGGCCCCGCCGGCAGCAGCAGGCCGTTGCCGACACCGCGCGCATCGAAAACGATCACCTGCACGTCGCGCGCGAGGCGGTGGTGCTGCAGACCGTCGTCGGAGACGATGACGTCGACGTCGGCGTGCGCGCGGAGCAACGCGCGCGCCGCAGCGACGCGATCGCGGCCGATAAAAAGGGGGGCGCGGGTGCGGGCATGGATCAGCACCGGCTCGTCGCCGACATCAACGGCCGCACTGGCGCCATCGACCTCGGCAACGCTCGCGATGCGCCCGCCGTGCCCCCTTGAAACCACGCCGGGTGTGCGGCCTGCGTGGCGCAGCAGGTCGACGAGCGCGATCACGGTCGGCGTCTTGCCGGCACCGCCAACCACCAGATTGCCGACGACGATGACCGGCACCTCGACATGCTCCGGATGCGCCAACCGGCGCGACACCGCCGCCAGCGCGCCATACACCAACGACAGCGGCGACAGCGCCAGAGCGAGCGAGGTGGGGCGCGGTGCCCACCAGGCGCGTTGCAGCGTCTCTCGCCAGGCCATGCCGGCGCCTGGCGCCTCCGGGGCGGCCTCAGCGCGCGGGCGCGCCGTCGCCGGTCTGCGCCGCGAAGGTCAGGCGCACCAGGCCCGCTCGGCGTGCCGCATCGAGCACGTTGATCACCGACTGGTGGGCCGACGTGGCGTCGGCCGAGATGATCACCACCGGATCCTTCTGACCCTGAGCCGCGCTGGTCAGTGCATTGGCCAGCGCCTCGACGCTGCGGCCATCGATCCCCGTGTGGTTGATCACGTAGCGGCCGTCACCCGAAACCGCGACGATGATCTCGGCCGGGCGCTCGCGCAGCTTCTCGGCTTCGGCCGTCGGCAGCGTGATCTGCAGCTCGGTGAACTTCGAGTAGGTGGTCGACAGCATCAGGAAGATCAGCACCACCAGCAGCACGTCGATGAAGGGGATCAGGTTGATCTCCGGATCCTCGTCGCGGGGCTTGCGGAAGTTCATGCCGCGCCGCTGCCGGATGCGCCGTTCTTGCGCACCGCGAATCGCATCAGGTGCGGCACCATGCGCTCGGCGGCCTGTTCCATGTCGACCGTGTACTCGTCGATGCGGCCGCGGAAGTAGCGGTAAAACATCAGCGCGGGGATCGCGATCATGAGGCCGAAGGCGGTGTTGTACAGCGCGATCGAGATGCCATGGGCAAGCTGCGCCGGGTTGCCGCCACCGGTGGGCGACTGCGAACCGAAGATCTCGATCATGCCGACCACGGTGCCGAGCAGGCCGAGCAGCGGCGAGGCGGTGGCCACGGTGCCCAGCGTGTTCAGGTAGCGCTCCAGGCGGTGCACCATCACGCGGCCGGCGTTCTCGAACACCAGGCGCAGCGTCTCTTCGGTAATGCGCGGCTCGGCCACCACGCTGCGCAGGCCGGCGGCGAGAACCTGTCCCAGCGCCGAGCTGTTGCCCAGCTTGCTGATCACGTCGGTCGACGGCAGGCTGGTGCGCGTGATCGCGATCACCTCGTCGAGCAGTTTGTCGGGCGCAACGCGAACTCGGCGCAGTGTCACTGCGCGCTCGATGACGAGCGTGAGTCCGACGATGGAACAGAGGATCAGCGGCCAGATCGGCCAGCCTGCACTTTGAATGATCGACAGCAAGGTGTTCGTTCCCTCGGCGTGATGGGCCCCTTGCGCGCTAGAGTCACGCACCGCGGCATTGCGGCGGGCGAACGGATTATGTGGCCTGCTGTGGCGCGCCCAGCTTCCTGTGGGCCACGTTGCAATGCGTCACGCCTGTGGGCACGACAGTGGACAAGGCCGTGCGAGATGTACAGGCGGCAAGCAATCCACGGCAACTGTGGACAACTTTGTGTGCAAGTCGGCCACAGGCTGCGCCAAGTGGCGTGAATATTGGGCGGTCCCTAGATTGCACAAAATGGCGGCATGAAAAACTCTATTGAAATCAACAGCTTGCGCGTAGATGACAGGGCCGTGACGGGCAATTGCCCCGGAATCCCTAGGATTGGCGCGGCTGTGGAGTTCTGGACCCGCACCACGTCTGGGTCCCGCCATGGCTGAGCCGGTGTCTCTGCCCCCTGTGCCGCAGGTCTGGAGCGTCGCGTCGCTGCTGCTCGCAGTGTCGGATGCCCTGGCTGCCCGGTTCTCTGCGTGCGCCGTGCAGGGCGAGCTGTCGGGCTTCACGCGCGCGGCCAGCGGCCACTGCTATTTCACGCTGAAGGACGGCGATGGCGAGGCGGCGTCGTTGCGCTGTGCGATGTTCCGGCGTGCTGCATCGCTGCTTGACTTCAGCCCGCGCGATGGCCAGCAGGTCGAACTGCGGGGCCGCATCGCGGTCTACGAGCCTCGCGGCGAGATGCAATTCGTCGTCGAGTCGATGCGCGCGGTCGGCGCGGGCTCGTTGTACGAGCAGTTCCTGCGGCTGAAGGCCAAGCTGCAGGCTGAAGGCCTTTTCGATGCCGGTCGCAAGAAGCCGCTGCCACGCCATCCGGCGCGCGTTGGGGTGTTGACCTCGCTGGCAGGAGCCGCGCTGCACGACGTGCTCACGACGATCGCACGGCGGGCGCCGCACGTGGCGGTCGTCGTCTACCCGTCGCTGGTGCAAGGGGCCGACGCGCCCGAAGCGATCCTGGCGGCGCTGGCCGCGGTCGACACGCGGCGTGAAGTCGACATCCTGATCGTGGCGCGCGGCGGCGGCTCGATCGAGGACCTGTGGGCGTTCAACGACGAACGCGTCGTGCGCACGGTCGCGAACCTGTCGGTGCCAACGATCGCCGGCGTGGGCCACGAAACCGACGTCACCCTGGTGGACTTCGCGGCCGACCTGCGGGCGGCCACGCCGACCGCGGCGGCCGAGCTGGCGGCTCCGGCGCGCGACGAGCTGCTGGCACAACTCGACGGCCTGGCGCAGCTTGTAGCGCGGCGCGTGCGGCAACGTCTCGACCGCGAGGCCCAGCGGCTCGACCAGCGCGCGCTGCAATTGGCGCGGCCGACGGCCTGGATCCATCGCGCGGCGACGCGCCTGCAATCGGCGGACGTGCGCCTGCGCCAGGCGCTGCACAGCGGTCTGAGTCGCGCGAGCCAGGCCTCGCTGCGCATGGCAGACCGCTGGCGTCATGCAGGCACGATCCGCCGCCTGCAGGCGCAATCGCGCCTCGAGACCCTCGCGATGCGCCTGGCGTCGCTCGACCCGCTGCGCGTGCTCGCACGCGGCTACACGCTGGTGCTCGACGACGAGGGTCGGGCGCTGATGTCGGCGCGTGCGACGAGGCCGGGGCAGACCGTGGCGATCCGCTGGACCGACGCCACCTTGCCCGCGCGGCTGGACCCGGCGGTCGGAGGAGATCGCGAGGGCGAATGACCCGCACGTGCCGATGTCGCGCCATCGTGCCTAGAATCGCAGACACCCTTCAAGCCACAGGAATCGCGCCATGGAACACACGCTGCCCGCTCTGCCTTACCCGATCGACTCGCTCGCCCCGCACTACAGCCGCGAGGCGCTCGAGTTCCACCACGGCAAGCACCACAACGCCTATGTGGTCAACCTCAACAACCTCCAGAAGGGCACCGAGTTCGAATCGATGACGCTCGAGGACATCGTCAAGAAGTCCTCCGGTGGCATCTACAACAACGCCGCGCAGATCTGGAACCACACTTTCTTCTGGAATTGCATGAAGCCCGCCGGCGGCGGCGAACCGAGTGGTGCTCTCGCCGCGGCGATCAACGCCAAGTGGGGCTCCTATGCTGCGTTCCGTGAGGCCTTCGTCAAGAGCGCGGTCGGCAACTTCGGCTCGGGCTGGACCTGGCTGATCAAGAAGGCCGACGGCGGCCTGGACATCGTCAACAAGGGCGCCGCGGGCACGCCGCTCAAGGATGGCGATGGCAAGGCGCTCCTGACGGTGGACGTGTGGGAGCACGCCTACTACATCGACTACCGCAACCTGCGCCCCAAGTTCGTCGAGACCTTCCTCGACAAACTGGTCAACTGGGACTTCGTGACGAAGAATTTCGCCTGAACCGGCACGGCTCGCTCAGCGGGCGCCGAAAGGCGCCCCGGCGAGCTTGTAGCCCGGCTTGATGCCGCGCTTGGCGAACCAGCCCTGGTTCATCTCCAGCGCGTACCGCACCGGCTTGTCTGAACAGTGGCTGTCCAGCGTCTGCGGCTTCATGTCGGCGATGTTGACAATAGCGCCATCGTCGGCAATGAAGGCGATGGACAGCGGCAAGATCGTGTTCTTCATGTAGAAGCACTGCACGGCCGGCATCTCGTAAACGAAGAGCATGCCTTCGTGTTGCGGCATTTCGCGCCGGAACATCAGGCCGGTGTACACGTTCTCGCCCATGGCCACCTGGGCCTTGATATTGTGCATGCCTGCCTGCAGCTGAATGGTCGGCAGGTTCAGCAACGGCTCGCCCTGGGCCTGTGCCGCGAGCGGCAGCAGCGCAGGAAGCGCGATACTCAGCGCAAGACGCAGTCGGTTGATGATGTTCATGGGCTTGGGCGCTGTCGGCCGATTATCGGTGCAGCCGTTGAACGCACGACGGGGCCGTTGCGGCTGACACGAGGGGAGCAAACACGATGAGCGTGCCTTCGACCTGTGACCTGTGCGATGCGCATCGCGACGATGCGGGCCTGCGCGTGCTGCCGGCCGGGTGGCGCGCCTATGGCCAGGTGGCCGCTTTCCAGGGCCCGGTGGCCACCGTGCAGTGCTTCGAGGACAACTCGCTCGTGCGCGCCGTGCTCGAGCACCCGGGCGCAGGCCGCGTGCTCGTCGTCGACGGCGGCGGCTCGCGCCGCACTGCATTGATGGGCGGCAAGCTGGCCGAGCTGGCCGAGCGCAACGGCTGGGCCGGTGTGGTGATCGATGGCTGCGTGCGTGACCGTGCCGAGATCGATGCCCGCGCCGTCGGCGTGCGTGCGATCGGCACCTGTCCGATGCCGCCGGCCAAGCGCGGCCAAGGGCAGCGCGACGTGCCCGTCCGCCTGGCCGGCGTGCCGGTGCGGCCGGGCGATTGGCTGGTCGCCGACGCCGACGGAGTGATCGTGCTCGACCGTGCGCCGGCATGAAGACCACCCGTCGACCCGAGCCCGCCGCGGCCGCCGTCGATCCGGTCGAGGCGATTGCACGCGAATGCCGCAGGCTGGTGACCAAGCGCGCGCTGCTGGCTGCGGGCGTGGCGATGGTGCCGGTGCCGGGCATCGACTGGGTCACCGACGTCGGCGTGCTCGTCAGGGTGCTGCCCGAGATCAACCGTGCGTTCGGCCTGACGCCCGAGCAGGTGGAGCGGCTCTCGCCCGAGCGCAAGGTCGTGGTCTACAAGGCGGTGAGTGCCGGTGCCGGCATGCTGGTGGGCAGGATCGTCACGCGCGAGCTCGTGATCCAGCTCGTGAAGATGGTCGGGGTGCGCCTGACGACCCAGCAGGCTGCCAAGTACGTACCGATCGCCGGCCAGGCGGTCTCGGCGGCGCTGACATTCAGCGCACTGAAGTACGTCTGCGAGCAGCACATTCGTCAATGCATGAGCGTGGCACGCCAGTTGCGTCTGCCTGCGCCCGACCTGCCGCTGGCCGAGAGGGTTGGCACGTAGAATGCCGGCCATGTCGGGGTGTAGCGCAGCCTGGTAGCGCAATTGCTTTGGGAGCAATGGGTCGAAGGTTCGAATCCTTTCACCCCGACCATCAACAAGGGCCCGAGCGCCGGCAAGGGCGCGGACGAGCGATCGCAATCCCTGCCCGTAGCTCAACTGGATAGAGCAGCTGCCTTCTAAGCAGCAGGTCGGGGGTTCGAGTCCCTCCGGGCAGGCCACCCAAGCGTTCCGGAAGGTCCCAGGCGATCTCAGGAAGTGCCAGTAACCTAGGAAGCATGCGGGTTTCCAGACCACCAAGGCTTCAAACGGTTTCGTAACAGCCCACCGATTTCGGGGTATGAGTAGGGGAACAGGGACAAAATCGAGGCCTCCAGCCCTGGTTTGTTCCCCTTGATCCTCACCGACGTAGCCTGCCGCACCTCGACCTGCCCGGCCGACAAGGCGCGCGTGCGCCTCAACGATGGGGGTGGGCTGTACCTTGAAGTCGCGCCCAACCTGTCGCGTCGCTGGTTCTGGAAGTACTACTTCGGCGGCAAGGAGAAGCGCCTCGCGCTCGGGCACTACACCGAGGCCGGATCAAAGAAGGTGTCGGTGTCGCTGAAGGACGCTCGCGAGGCGCGCGACGATGCCCGAAAGCTGCTGCGCAAAGGCAAGGACCCTGCCCAGCAGCGCCAACTCGACAAGCTGACCCGCCAGACTGTTGCCGGCATCACCTTCGAAGCCGTGGCTCGCGAGCTGCATGCCACCAAGCACAGCGGCTGGAGCCCGCGCTATGCCGCGCGCTGGATCGAGCGCATGGAGAAAGACCTCTTCCCCTGGATTGGCAGCCTGCCGCTTCAGGACATCACCGCGCCGTTGCTGCTGCACACGCTGCGCCGCATCGAGAACCGCGGTGCCAACGAGACGGCGCACACGCTGCGCCAAACCGCCGGCCAAGTGTTCCGCTTCGGCATTGCCACCGGGCGCTGCGAACGCAACCCGGCGCCAGACCTGCATGGCGCACTCAAGCCCATCGTCGTGAAGCACATGGCCGCCGTGCTCGACCCGTCCGGCGCCACCGCGTTAATGCGCGCCATCGCGGCCTACGAAGGCCAACCGCTGACCCGCGCCGCGCTGGAGCTTTCCGCGTTGCTGTTCCAGCGCCCCGGCAACATCCGGCAGATGGAGTGGTCGGAGGTGGACTTCGATCGGGCGCTCTGGATCATCCCGGCCGCCAAGATGAAGCGCACCGTGCATGGCAAGGTCAACGGCCGCCCGCACCTGGTGCCGCTGGCCAGGCGCGCGGTGGCGATCCTGCGCGAACTGCATCCACTCAGTGGCCACGGTCGCTACGTGTTCCCGAGCCTGCTGACCGGCGAGCGGTGCATGAGCGAGAACACCTTGCGTACCGCTGTTCGCCGCATGGGCTACACGAACGACGAGATGACGCCGCACGGGTTCCGTGCCATGGCGCGCACGATCCTGGTCGAGCAGTTGAACGTGAATCCCGACGTGATCGAGGCGCAGCTTGCGCACGGCAAGAGCGGGCCGTTGGGTGCCGCGTACGGCCGCGCCGAGTTCATGACCCAGCGGCGCGCGATGATGACGCAGTGGGCCGACTATCTCGACGGCCTGCGCCACGGTGAGGCGGCGCCCGCGCGCAGGGCTCGGGGCCGGCGGCGAGGCAGCGAGAAAACGCACGCAACCGCCTGAAGACGATGCTCCTGCGTGCCTCGCGCGGAAAGTTGAAAGGGTCTGTATCGAGGTTGGGATGCCTTTGAACGACCGGAGAACTTCCGGGCTTCGCGGGACGTTCCGAACGTGTCTCGTCGAGCATGCGTGCCCCCTGGTAGGTGGGGGCCTGGATCGGCAGCATGCGCCTATGCGCATGCCATGGACAAAGTCGAAGGGGGAACAGCTCAATCTGCTGGATTCCGTGCCGGCTGTCGAGGTACGCGCGCAGCCGTCGACGCCGCGACTTCTCACGCGGCGGGACAACCGCTCTTCGTCGCCGCGTCGGCTCTCGATGAAGACCCCAGCAATCCGCGCACGGAGCTGCCCGAGGATGAACTCACCGAGCTGACCGAGGACATTCGTCAGCGCGGCATCCTCCAGCCCATCGTCGCGCATCCACCCGATGCCGCGGGACGCTATCGCATCCACTTCGGCGCCCGACGCTGGCGTGCAGCGCAGCTCGCGGGGTTCGACAGAGTGCCCATCGTCGTGCGCGATGCGCCTGCCGATCCCTACGCCCAGGTGGCCGAGAACCAGAAGCGGCACGGACTGACGCCGCTGGACCTGGCTCGATTCATGCGCGGGCGGATCGACGCGGGGTCCGGACGTCCCGGATCCGCTTCCGCGTTTCTGCACAGCCGGCCCACGGACCGCGGTCGCCGCATTGCGTGCACCCGTGAATCTGCCCGATGAATACGTCATCGCCTGCGCCACGATGTCTGCGGGCTCGGTGCACCGGCCGCCACCTGCGCTTGCGTGTACTCAAGGCTGCGGTGCCGATTCGGTCCATAGTGGTTCTGGGTGTCCCGAGAACTGTCATGAAGCTGCCGCTGCAGATCACCTTTCGCGACATGATCCCGCTGCCGTCGATCGAGCCCGAGATCCGGCACCGTGCCGACAAGCTCGACCAATGGACCTCCGACGTGATGAGCTGTCATGTGACCGTGCAGGCCGATGACGGCCGCCGTCGCACCGGACATGCCTATCGCGTGCAGATCCTCGTGCGCGTGCCGGACGAGGAGATCGCAGTGGGCATGGACCATGCCGATGAGGACATCCACCGCGCGGTTCGCGATGCCTTCGATGCCACCGATCGGCGGGTGGAGGACTACGTGCAGCGACGGCGCGGCCAGACCAAGGCGCACCACATCGTGTTGCGCGGGCGCATCTGCATGCTGACCGACGACGGCGAGGGCGCGATCGTCGCCGAATCGGGGGAGACCTTCCACTTCGATCGCACTCAGGTCGCCCATCCAACATTCGAGCAACTCGCGGTCGACCAGGAGGTGCGGTTCCTGGAAGGCATCACGCGAGCTGGACGCGAGGCACGCCGCGTCATTGCGGTGCATTCGCATCCAGCCCAGACCTGAGGTGGGCCTGCAGTGACCCGCACGGTGCTCACCCGGTCACTGCCCACGCGCAAGTTGGCCGGGCCGATCTCGGCCTCGGCTATCCCCTCGCCGCAGCGATCAGTGCCGCCACGGTGAGCGCGGCGCAGAGCCTGCGCGCCGCCTGGTCTGCGGCGACGCGGCCCGCCGACCGCTGCGGCGCTGCATAGAATGCATTCAGGCCTGCCGCGCCGACGGTGGGCAATCAAGGAGCACTGTGGTCTTGAGCGCCACGCCGCCCGTCGGAGTCCTGCGTGTCCTTGCCGACAGCCCGTTGCAGATCGGCGGCAGCGCATGACACTGCAAACCTACCTGACGCGGCTGATCTGGTGGTGCGTGACGCCGGTGCTGTGCCTGGCGGTGGCGCTGGGTTATCTGCAGTTCCGCCAGGTGCGCGATGACGAAGCGGGTGAAGCCCGGCGGTTGGCGAGGACTCTGGCTATCGAGGTTGACCAGACCCTGAAGTCACGCATCGCCGGGTTGCAGACCCTTTCGTTGTCGCCGCTGCTGGACGATGAGTCGCGCTGGCCCGATTTTCATCGCGAAACCCAGGGCTTTCGCGCCGGCTTCGGTGGCAGCGTGGTTTTGGTCGGCGCCGACAGGCGGCTGCGGCTGCACTCCGACGTGCGCTTCGGCGATGCGCTGCCGCCGCTGTCTCGGCCCCGCGGACGCGCTGCGGTGCCGCTGGCGTTCGATACATTGCAGGCGGCGGTGGGTGACCCTTTCATGGGGGCGCTCGCGCGCGAGATGCTGGTTGCGATCGTCGTGCCCGTCGTTCGCAACGATCAGCCCACTGCGGTCCTGCTCAACGCGATGCCGGTGCAGCATTTTGGCGCGCTGCTGACCGAGCAGGTCTTGCCGGCCGACTGGAGCGTGGCCCTGTACGACACGCGCGCCGAGGCGATCGTGCGCCACGGCGGCCAGCCGCAGGATGCGCAGGGCGACCAGATCGATCGTGACTTGCGCTTCGTCGACAGGCCGGCGACCGTGCCCTGGTCGGTGGAGGTGCGCATTCCG
>JAOUIM010000444.1 GCA_029884035.1 Aquincola sp.
CCGACCGACTGATGCCCCGCGCGATTTCCTTCGCACTGGCCGCCATGGTCACCTGGTCGATGCTCGCCGGCATCGACAGCCTCGCCTGGAGCGAGCACGCCGCCAGCGACCTGATGGCGCAGGCCGACCTGGATGTCCTGATGGCCTGACGAACTGTCCTCCAGGTCCCGCGGGCACGACCCATCCAGGCGGAACCGCGCATTGCGGGCTGCTTCGGCAGCCCGCCCCTTCTTCGGCGACAGGTCGACTACATCTGGCGAAACAGGTGCAGGTAGCTGCGGCTGACGGGCAGCGTCTCGGTGCGGCCGCTGAGGTGGACGTCGGCCGTCTCGTTGAGGCCGCGAGCCACATGCGACACGCGCGCGAGGTTGACGATCACCGAGCGATGGATCTGCACGTAGCGCTGCGGGTCGAGCTCGTCGGCGAGCTCGCGGATCGTCTTGCGGATCAGCGCCTCGCCACCTTCCCACACCACCAGCGTGTACTTCTCGTCGGAGCGCAGGTAGATCACCTGATCGACCGGGATCAGGCGCACCGTGGTGCCCACCGACGCCTTGATCCACTGCAGCCAGCTCTGCGGGGCGGCACGCTGGCGTACCTCGGCCGCCAGCCGGTCGAGCACCATCTCGAGCGGAGCTCCCAGCGCGTCCGCTGCCTTCGTCGGTGCGGCGGGTTCGAGGCGCTCGCGCAGCCGCTGAACCGTGTCGGCCAGCCGCGTCTCGTCGAACGGCTTGACGAGGTAGTCGATCGCGCCCTGCTCGAAGGCCTGCACCGCGTACTGCTCGTAGGCAGTCACGAAGACGATACGCGTGCGGTGGGCCATGCAGCGCGCCGCCTCGATCCCGGTCATGCCCGGCATGTGCACGTCGAGGAACACGACCTGGGGCTCATGGGCCTCGAACAGTTCCACCGCCTCGCGCCCGTTGCGCGCCTCGGCAACCACCGTCAGCTCCGGCCACGCGTGCGCGAGGTGCGCGATGAGCCGCTGCCGCAGCAGCGGCTCATCGTCGGCGACCAGTGCAGTGGGCGTCATGAGCCTGGATTCTCATCCGCCACTTCGATCTCCGCACGCACGCCGTGCGGCTCGACCGCGTGCAGCGTCAGCGTCGCGCGTCCACCGAAGGTCGCGGCCAGGCGCTCACGCAGGTTCGCCAAGCCGATGCCGGGTGGCTTCGTCTCGTCGATGCCGCCGCCGGAGTCGGCGACCCAGAGGCGCACGCTGCCGACCTCGCGCCGCGCGCCGACCTCGATATGGCCGCCGGCCTCGCTCGGATCGATGCCGTGACGCACCGCGTTCTCGACCAGCGTGAGCAGCGTCATCGGCGGCAGCGTGAGGTTGCGCAGTGCCGGCTCGACCTCGATCGCGTAGTGCAGCCGGTCGGGCATGCGCATGTGCATCAGGTCGAGGTACGCGCGCACCAGTTGCTCCTCGCGCCCGAGCGTGGGTGCACCGTCCTGCAGTTGCGGCATCGCCGCGCGCAGGTACGCGATGAGGCTCGCAAGGACCGGCGCCGCGCGTGGTGAACCGCCTTCGACCAGTGCCTGGACATTGGCCAGCGTGTTGAAGAGAAAGTGCGGCTCGATCTGCGACTGCAGGACCGCGAGCTTGGCGTCGGCGGTCTGCCGCTGCAGCGTCTCACGCTCGAGCGCGAACTGCAGTGCCTGAGCGTTGGCCTGTGCATCGCGTTCACGGTACAGCGCGCCCAGCGTGATGATCAGGCCCAGCACCAGCGCCGAGCCGCCGATGAGCCCGATGCCCATCACCCGCGCCGGATTCCCGAACATTTCCTGCAAATTGCCACCGGTGGACAGCACGTAGACGAACAGCGTCGCCAGCGGGCCGGCCAGCGCCACCGCCAGCACCTGTGCCATCCAGCGTGGGATCGGTGATCCGCGCCACTGGCCCGCGGCGGTGTAGGCCAGCAGGCAGACGATCGCGATGAACAGGGTGCGGCCGAACAGCACCGGCCATGGCGGAATGAAGGTCGGCGACAGCACGACGGCGATCGTGATCGCCAGGCCGACGGCCCAGCCGACACTCGCGCCCGTGAGCGCGGCGAGGCAGCGGCGCCAGTACGTCGGATCGCTCGCTCGCGCGGCATCCTGCTTTCGATTCATGCCGCCACGATACCGCCGCGGCACGAGCAGCGGTGCGGCAAGGCCGTGCCGCTGCGACGGGTGACGGTTATCGGGGGTTGATCGACGGCACGGCCCGCCGTCGCACCGTCGCCTAGACCCCAGCCCTCTCCAACCGGGCCTGCAGCGCCTGCGTCAACGAGTCGGCGCTGTCGGCCAGGTGCGCACGTGCCTCGGCGGACAGGTCGCCGCGTTTGGCCGCCGCGTTGATGCGCGACAGCAAGCCCCGCGCTTCCATCCGCAGGAGGCTGCGCGCATCGGCACGGCTCGAGGCCGTGGGACGCAGCAGCATCGCAGCCAGGCGATTGACATGTTCACGCTGCAATTCGCGCCGCGGCGCACCGATGTCGCCCCGGCCGGACAGCTCGCTCCAGACCTCGCGCGTGAGGCGCGCGTACAGCTCGGACAGGCGGAACACGTCGCTGCTTGCGGTGCCGGTGCGCTCGAACTTGCCCTCGCTGTCGAGCAGGCGCGCGGCCACGCCGTCGCTCATCAACTGCGCGAGCAATGCGCGCTGCATCTCGAGCACGGTGCCGATGATCGAAAAGTCTGTCGACACCGACGTGCCGCCCCGGTACAGGCCGTCGAGGCGGTCGCCGTAGTTCGGCGCCAGCTTGCGCTGCAACGCCGGCGAGAGCCGGAAGCTGTCGACCGCCAGCACGCCGCGCGCCAGCACATCGAGCGCACGGCGCTGCACCGCTGCAGGCACCGGCACCAGCGGATCGCGTCCGCTGCCGGGATGGTCGCGCAACGTGCGCACGCCGCCGATCTGGCGGCCCAGGATGCCGACCGCCCGCCCGACATCGCGCACCGCGTAGCCGACCGACCGGCGCAGCACCGAGTAGTCGGCCTCGGGCTTGAGCACACGCGTTTCCTGTCGCGCGATCACGTCGCGGGCGATGTCGATGCGCTTGGCAGCAAAAGCCACCGGGTCGTCGCCGAGGTCGAACTGGA
>JAOUIM010000066.1 GCA_029884035.1 Aquincola sp.
ACCGAGGCCAACAGTGGCAAGCGCCTCGCGCACCAGGCACTCCTTGCCGCTGCCGGTCTCGCCGCGCACCAGCAGGGGCACCGCCCCGCGCAGCGCCTGCTGAGCGGCGCGCAGGGCCTCGGCAACCGCGCCGTCCTCCGCCACGAAGCCCGCCGCCGGCACGCTCGCCGTGGCTGCGGCAGCCTTCGGGGCCGCATCGGGATGGCTCGACGCGGCGTGCGCCGCCGCGGTGCGCGGGCCGACCCAGCGCGACCATCGCGCTGCCGAAGCGGTCGGTCAGGCGCACCTCGCCCTGGACGTGCAGTCGCGCAAGGAAGCCCGCGAAGCGCTCGCCGAATAGCTGCTCGAAGTGTCGGCCGCGCTGGGCATCGAGCCCGGCCAGCAGCAACTGGGCACGCGCGTTCAGCGCGGTCAGCACGCCCTCGCCATCGAAGGTGAGCAGGCCTGCGCTTATCGTACGCAGGAACTCGCGACGCGGATGGATAGCCACGAGCAACTGCCCGGGGCGCTGCTCGGCCAGCAGCACATTCTCGATGTGCGTGGTGGACATCTGCACCAGCGCCTGCGTGTGGCGCTGGCGTGACTCGACATACGAAGAAGCATCGAGCAGCCCGACGATCTGCCCGTCCGCGTCGCGGATCGGCGAGGCGGTGCATGAGACCGCCGCGAGCCGAAGGAAGTAGTGGTCTGGCCCTGTGACAGCGATGCAACGCCCGGTGCGCAGCGCGGTGCCCAGGCCGTTGGTACCCGCCACCTCCTCACGCCAGCAGCTGCCGATCGCGATGTCCTCGTCGCTGCTCATCGCGAATCGATTGTCGGCCAGCACGTCCAGCACGGTGCCGTCGGCATCGGCGAAGGCGAGCAGGAAGTTCGATCCGGCGATCTGCTGCATCAGCGTCTCGAGTTCGGCCTGCGCCAGGCGTCGCAGCGCGCCGGCCTGGTCGCGCCGCCGCACCAGCTCGGCCGTATCGACCACCGGCAGGCGCAGCCGCGCCGCGTAGTCCAGGCCATGATCGAGACAACGAGCCCAGCTCTCCAGGATCTCGTCCGCCGGGCGAAAACCGGGCGGCAGCGTCGAGCCGCGTCCGCGCAGGGCGCGGGCGTGTACGAGGGCGGGATCGGGAGACGAAACCATGTCGAGCCCGCGCGTCACGAGCCGGGGCGCGCAGGGCAGGAAATCTAGCAGTTTGGCTGCCGCTGTGCGCCACGACGGCACGGACGTTCAGTTTTGGCACAGGGTTTGACCCAGGATCGCGAAGCGTCGCTGTGCGTGCACGCTCGCGCCCCTGGTTCACCCCACCCGCGCGCGGCGGTGGCCCACGAGCAGACCACTCAACGAGGAGACGTTTCCATGAGATCGCACAAGCACCTCAGCAATCTGTTGACGCCGCTGGCCTTGGCCGCTGGCCTCGCGCTCGCCACGCCGGCGGCGCTGGCGCAGACCAATATCGAGAAGTTGAAGCAGATGAAGGTCGCGACCACCGACCTGAACATCCCGGTGGTGCCGCAGACCGGTGCCAACGCAAACGCGATCAAGGAGAACCTGAAGAAGGTCAAGCTGCCGCCGGGATTCAGCATTTCGCTGTACGCCATCGTGCCCGACGCGCGCCACATGGCCGTCGCGCCGAGCACTAACATGTTGTTCGTCGGCACGCGCAAGACGACGGTGTGGGCCGTGACGGATCGCAACAGCGACGGCACCGCGGACGAGGTGAAGTCCTTTGCGCCGAGCCTGAAGTTCGTCAACCCCAACGGCGTGTGCTGGACTAAGGATGGCTTCCTGATCGTCGCCGAGCACAACCGGGTGCTGAACTTTCCGGCGGCCGAATTCTTCTACGAGGGCCCGGACGTGGCCGTGATCGAGGTCGTCGGTCAGGGCAAGCTGGTGCCGCCGGAAGAAGAGAGCTACAACCATGGCGCGCGGACCTGTCGCGTCAGCGACGATGGCAAGCTCTACATCACGCTCGGCCAGCCCTACAACGTGCAGCCGAAGGAGAAGGTCGCGCTGTACGAGCAGTTGGGCATCGGCGGCATGATCCGCCTGAACCCGTTCGACGGCACGGGTCGCGAGGTGGTCGCGCGCGGTGTGCGCAACTCGGTGGGCATGGACATCAATCCCAAGGACAAAGTCGTCTGGTTCACCGACAACCAGACCGACGGCATGGGGGACGACACGCCGCCCGGTGAGCTCAACCGCATTACGAAGGCCGGCGGCGAGCACTTCGGCTACCCGTTCATCCACGGCAACAACGTGCAGATCGCAGGCACGGCGGCGGCGCCCGACCTCAAGGGCATGAACCCGCCGGCCCAGTGGACCAAGCCGCAGATCGAATTCCCGGCGCACCAGGCGCAGCTCGGCATGACCTTCTACAACGGCAAGATGTTCCCGGCGAAGTACCAGGGCGGCATCTTCGTCGCGTCGCACGGCTCGTGGAATCGCACCAAGGCCAGCGGCGGGCTCATCAACTTTGTCTCGATGAAGGCCGACGGAACAGCGGACAAGTCCGAGGTATTCGCTGATGGCTTCCTCGACGCCGACACCGGCCTGTACCGGGGTCGGCCGGTCGACGTGGCGGTGATGAAGGACGGCTCGCTGCTGATCAGCGACGACTTCGCCGGCGCGTTGTACCGCGTGACCTACACCGCGCCGTGAGTTCGCAGCGAAGGTGCGCCGCCGCACTGGGCGCGGCGGCCTTATGCTGTCTTCCCCTGGGCGCCGCGTCGCAGGACGCCGCCCAGGGCCGCGTCAAGGCGCAGGCCTGTGCCGTGTGTCATGGTCCAATGGGCATCAGCACGGCGCCGGACGCACCCAACCTGGCGGGTCAGCCGGCGATGTACTTAGCGGCACAGCTGCGTGCCTACCGCAGCGGCGAGCGACGACATGAAGTGATGGCCGTCATGGCCAAGAATCTGAGCAATGATGACATCGCCCACCTCGCCGCCTGGTTCGCCTCGATCCGCATCGACGTCAAGGCGCCATAGTCGGCGTTGCGCGCTCGCATTGGCTGCGGGAGTGGCAGTCGGTGGTGCTGCGGCACAGACCGACGAATCTCGCCAGCAGATCGTGATCACCGGCAGCGGCGTCGAGCAGCGCGCCTTCGACACGCCCTACGCGATCAGCGTCGTCGATGCCGAGACGCTGCGAGCGGCCGGTCCGATGGTCAACCTGTCGGAGTCGCTCGCGCGGGTTCCGGGCCTGGTGGTCAACGCAAGGCAGAACTACGCGCAGGACCTTCAGATCAGCTCGCGCGGATTCGGGGCGCGTGCGACCTTCGGCGTGCGCGGAATCCGCCTGTACACCGATGGCGTGCCGGCGAGCACGCCCGACGGTCAAGGGCAGGTGGCGCACTTCGACCTCGCCGGTGCCGAGCGCATCGAAGTGCTGCGCGGCCCCTTCTCTGCGCTTTACGGCAACTCGTCGGGCGGCGTGATCGCGGTCATCAGCGCACGGCCTCAGCAGCGCGAGACGCAGTTGGGAGTCGACGCAGGGACCGATGGCCTGCGCCAGTGGCGTGCTGCGGTCGAGGCGCCGCTCGAAGGCGGTTTCGACCTGCGGGCGTCGGCCAGCGGGTTCTCGACCGACGGCCCGCGTCCGCACAGCGCGGCCGATCGGCGCTTGGCCATTCTCCGTCTGGGGTGGCAGGGCGAGGCCGATCGCGTCACCGTGCAGGCCAGCCTCCACGAGCAGCCCGCCGACGATCCACTCGGACTCACGCGCGCCCAGTTCGACGCCGATCCGCGCCAGACCGCACCGCAGGCGATCACGTTCGATACCCGCAAGACCATCGATCAACAACAGGTCGGGGCCCAATGGCGCCACCGCTTCGGCGCTGCCGAGGGCCCGTGGCCCGTGGAATCGGCGTTCAGTGTCTATGCCGGCTCGCGCGAGGTCACCCAGTGGCTGGCGATTCCCGCGGCGACCCAGGCCAACCCACGCCACCCGGGTGGCGTGGTGGACTTCGATCGGCATTACCTCGGCGCCGACCTGCGCTTCGTCTGGCGCTGGGCGCTGGCCGGGGAACGCAGCGCCGAGTTGATCGCGGGCTTGGCCATGGACGAGCAGAACGAGAACCGGCGCGGTTTCGAGAACTTCATCGGCAGCGGCGCGACGCAGCAACTCGGCGTCACCGGCCGTTTGCGCCGCGACGAGGCCAATCGCGCGCGCAGCAACGATGTCTATGCGCAAGCGCGCGCCGATCTCTCAGCGGCCTGGGCGGCCACGCTGGGGGTCCGCAGCGGACGACTCGATGTGCGCACCGAGGACGCGTACCTCGCCAATGGCGACGATTCGGGTTCGCTGCAGTATCGCTACACGGTGCCGGTGGCTGGTCTGCAGTGGCGTGCGACGCCGAACGTGAACCTGTACCTCAGCGCCGGCCGCGGCTTCGAGTCGCCGACGCTCACCGAACTCGCGTACCGCCCCGACGGGTCGGCCGGGTTCAATACCGCGCTGCGGCCACAGCGCAGCCGCCAGGTCGAACTCGGTGCCAAGTGGCGCGGTGCTCAGACGTCGCTCGAGGCGGCGCTGTTCCGCGCCGACACGAGCGACGAGATCGGCATCGCCACCAACGCTGGCGGGCGCAGCACGTTCACCAACGTCGGCCGCACCCGCCGTGACGGCGCCGAACTGGCCGCGCGTTGGCAGGCTGCGCCCGACTGGCGCACGCAGGTGGCTGTGACCTGGCTCGACGCCACGTACGTCGACGGATTCCTGACCTGCGCCGGCGTTCCCTGCGCTGCACCCACCGTGCCCGTGCCTGCCGGCAACCGGATCGCCGGCACGATGAGGAAGAGCGGTTTTGCCGAAATCGCGTGGCGCGCCGCATCGCACACCGAAATCGGCGCCGAACTGCGGGCGCAAGGCAGCATGGCCGTCAACGATCTCAACAGCGATGCCAGCAGCGGCGCCTGGATCGGCGCACTGCGTGCCACGCACCAGATCCCGATTGGCAGCGGCCGTCTCGACCTGCTCGCCCGGGTGGACAACCTGACCGACCGCCGCTATGCCGGCAGCGTCATCGTCGGCGACGCCAACGGACGCTATTTCGAACCGGCAGCAGGCCGCACCTGGCTCTTGAGCGCCACCTGGCGCGCGACCTGGAACTGACCCAGGAAACCAGTCTCCTTGGGGGACAGGCCGCAAATCGGCCGCGGGCTCACACGATCTGCAGGTGCTCGGTGCCCGCGGCGAGATCCTGCGATCGGGCACGCTGGCTGTTGAGCTTGATCTGCAGCCGCAGGTCGTTGACCGAATCCGCATTGCGTATCGCGTCCTCGTACGTGACCATGTTGGTCTCGTAGAGATCGAACAGCGACTGGTCGAAGGTCTGCATGCCCAGTTCACGCGAGCGCTTCATCAGCTCCTTGATGTCGCCGACCTCGCCCTTGAAGATCATGTCGGCCACCAGCGGCGTGTTGAGCATGACCTCGACCGCGGCGATCCGGCCCTTGCCTTCCTGGCGCGGCAACAGGCGCTGCGACACCATCGACTTCAGGTTGAGCGACAGATCCATCAGCAGCTGGGTGCGCCGCTCCTCGGGGAAGAAGTTGATGATGCGATCGAGCGCCTGGTTGGCGCTGTTGGCGTGCAGCGTGGCCATGCACAGGTGACCGGTCTCGGCGAACGCGACTGCATGCTCCATCGTCTCGCGGTCGCGGATCTCGCCCATCAGGATGACGTCGGGCGCCTGGCGCAACGTGTTCTTCAATGCCGCGAACCAGTCCTCGGTGTCGATGCCGACCTCACGCTGCGTGACGATGCAGTTCTTGTGCGGGTGCACGAACTCGACCGGGTCTTCCACCGTGATGATGTGGCCGTACGAGTTCTCGTTGCGAAAATCGACCATCGCGGCGAGCGAGGTGCTCTTGCCCGAGCCGGTCGCGCCGACGAAGATCACGAGGCCGCGCTTGGTCATCGCCACGTCCTTCAAGATCTGCGGCAGCCCCAGGCTGTCAATCGTCGGGATCTGCTGCGGAATCGTCCGCATCACCAGGCCCACGTTGCCCTGCTGCACGAAGGCGTTGCAGCGGAAGCGTCCGACGCCCGTGGGCGAGATCGCGAAGTTGCACTCCTTCGTCCGCTCGAACTCCGCCGCCTGCTTGTCGTTCATGACCGAGCGCGCCAGCGCGATCGTGTGCTGGCCGGTCAGCGGCTGCGGGCTGACCTTGGTGATCTTGCCGTCGACCTTGATCGCTGGCGGGAAGTCCGCGGTGAGGAAGAGGTCCGAGCCGTTGCGGCTGACCATCAGCCGCAGCAGGTCGTGGACGAATTTGGATGCCTGGTCGCGTTCCATGAGGGTCCTTCAGTTCAACCAGGGAAGTTTTCCGGGAAGCGGGCGCGCATGCGGGCCTCGGCCGGGGAAACGACGTTGCGCCGCACGAGCTCGGTCAGGCATTGGTCGAGCGTCTGCATCCCCAGGCTCTGGCCAGTCTGGATCGATGAATACATCTGGGCCACCTTGTTCTCGCGCACCAGGTTCTTGATCGCGGAGGTCGCAATCATGATCTCGTGCGCCGCGACGCGGCCGCTGCCGTCCTTCAACTTGCACAGCGTCTGCGAGATCACCGCGATCAGCGACTCGGACAGCATCGCGCGCACCATTTCCTTCTCGGCCGCCGGGAACACGTCGACGATACGGTCGATCGTCTTGGCCGCCGAGCTCGTGTGCAGCGTGCCGAACACCAGGTGGCCGGTCTCGGCAGCGGTCAATGCCAGTCGAATCGTTTCCAGGTCTCGCATCTCGCCCACCAGGATCGCGTCCGGATCCTCGCGCAGCGCGGCACGCAGCGCGTTGTTGAAGGACAGCGTGTGCGGCCCGACCTCGCGCTGGTTGACAAGGCACTTCTTGCTCTCGTGCACGAACTCGATCGGATCCTCGACCGTCAGCACGTGGCCGTACTGGTTCTCGTTGAGGTGGTTGACCATCGCCGCCAGCGTCGTGCTCTTGCCCGAGCCGGTGGGGCCGGTGACGAGAACCAGGCCGCGCGGGCGCAGCGACAACTCGGCGAAGACCTTGGGTGCGTTGAGCTGCTCGAGCGTCAGGATCTTGCTCGGGATGGTCCGGAACACGGCGCCGGAGCCGCGGTTCTGGTTGAAGGCGTTGACGCGAAAGCGCGCCAGGCCCTGGATCTCGAAGCTGAAGTCGCACTCGAGCGTGTCCTCGTAGTGCTTGCGCTGCGCGTCGTTCATGATGTCGTACACCATGTCGTGCACATGCTTGTGCTCCAGCGGGTCGACGTTGATGCGGCGCACGTCGCCGTGCACGCGGATCATCGGCGGCAGGCCGGCCGACAGGTGCAGGTCCGAGGCCTTGTTCTTGACCGAAAAGGCCAGCAGTTGGGTGATATCCATTCGAGCGCGCTTCGCGTGAGATAGGTTTAATCGATTATGGCGAGCATCGAGGCGAAGTTACAACAAGTGCGACGGCGTATTGCGCGGGCATGCGACAGTGCACAACGCCCCGTGCAAAGCGTCACGTTGATGGCGGTCAGCAAGACGTTCAGCGGTGCGGCCGTTCGGGAGGCGCACGCCGCGGGCCAGCGTGCCTTCGGCGAAAACTATGTGCAGGAGGCCTTGGCCAAGATGGCGGCGCTGGCGGATCTGCGGGCCTCGATCGAGTGGCACTTGATCGGCCCCTTGCAGAGCAACAAGACACGCGAGGTGGCAGCCGCGTTCGACTGGGTGCACACGATCGATCGACCGAAGATCGCCGAGCGACTGTCCGCGCAACGCCCGCCCGGGCTGCCGCCACTGCAGGTGTGCATCCAGGTCAACGTCAGCGGCGAGACGAGCAAGGGCGGCGTGGAGCCCGCCGCGCTGGCGACGCTCGCGCGGCAGGTCGCCGCGTTGCCAGGCCTCACGCTGCGGGGCCTGATGTCGATTCCCGAACCGACCAGCGATCCGGTGGCGCAGCGCGCGCCCCACCGCGAACTCGCGCGGATGCTGCGCGGCCTCGTGGCCGAAGGGCTCGCCGTGGACACGTTGTCGATGGGCATGAGCGCCGATCTGGAAGCGGCAATCGCCGAAGGCGCGACCATGGTGCGCGTGGGCACGGCGATCTTCGGCGCGAGAGGCTGACGCACGAGCGGACCGGCGGCGCCGGCCCAGGCTCAGAGCGCGAGCTGCTGTGTGGACTTGACCTCTTCCATCACCGCGTAGGTGCGTGTTTCTCGCACACCCGGCAACGCCCAGATGCTCTGCCCCAGCAGCGACCGGTAGGCTGCCATGTCGGCCACACGCGTCTTGAGCAGGTAGTCGAAGCCGCCAGCCACCAGGTGGCATTCGAGGATCTCGGGTCGCGCCTGCACCGCGGCGCGAAAACTCTCCATCACGTCGGGCACGGTGCGGTCGAGCAGCACTTCGATGAACACGAGCAGGCCCGCGCCGAGCTGTGCCGGGTTGAGCCGCGCTTCGTAGCCCAGGATCACGCCGTCGCGCGTGAGCCGTCTGACGCGCTCGAGCACCGCAGTGGGCGACAGGTGCACCGCGTCGGCGAGCTTGAGGTTCGTGATCCGGCCGTCGGACTGCAACTCGCGCAGGATGCGTCGGTCGATGGCGTCCAGGGGATAGGTGAGCACAGGCTCGGACATGACTGGATATTTCACCACATTCAGTCAACATCATCGAACTAAATCCACCCCAATGGCCGATACGCTAACTAAGTTTCCTGAGCGAGGTGCCCATGACGACCGCGAACCCCACCGACCGTTTGCCTTATCCGTACCGACCCGAGGCGGCCGTCGTCGATGAGTCGCTCGCTGCGGTAGCGAGCCTGGACTGGGCGGCAGTCGTGACGAAAGCGACGCCCTGGGTGCAAGGCGTGCGCGCACGCCCGGCGCCGTTCTGGGCGATGGAATCGCTGCTGCGCGAATACCCGATAACGAGCGCGGAGGGCCTCGCGCTGATGCGCCTGGCCGAAGCGCTGCTGCGCGTGCCGGACGCCGAGACGGCGATCGCGCTGACCGCGGACCAGCTCGGCCGCGCCGAGTTCGACGACAGCGCCGGCGGCCCTCACCGCATGCTGGCCAGCCTGTCGAGCACGGCCATCGCGTTGTCCAAGAACTTCCTGCCCAGCGATGCCGAGAGCGAGGGTGGCTTGTTCACGCGTCTGGGCGCCAAGACCGTGGTCGGCGCGACCGTGCGAGCGATCCAGTTGCTGGGCCGCCAGTTCGTGCTCGGCCGCGACATCGGCGAGGCCATGCGCGAAGCCCAAGCGCAGCGGCGTGCAAACACGGCGCTGCGCTATTCCTACGACATGCTTGGCGAAGGCGCACGCACCGACCGTGATGCCGAGCACTACCTGCTGGCCTACCGCAACGCGATCCCGGCGATCGGCCGCACCGGCACAGCGTCAGCCGACGGTCCCGAGGCCGCCGACGGCATCTCGGTCAAGCTGTCGGCGCTGTTCCCGCGCTACGAGGAAGCGCAGCGCCAGCGCGTGCTGGCAGAACTCGTGCCGCGCGTGTGGACGCTGATCGAAGCCGCGGCGCGCGAGGACATGAACCTGACCATCGATGCGGAGGAGTGCGAGCGGCTCGAGCTATCGCTCGACGTCTTCGACATGCTGGCCGAACGCGTTGCGCGCGACCATCCGTCGTGGCGTGGTTTCGGCGTCGCGGTGCAGGCCTACCAGACGCGCGCGCTCGCGGTGGTCGACGAGGTCGCGCGCATCGCGCGCGCGCATCGGCTGCACTTCATGGTGCGGCTGGCCAAGGGCGCGTACTGGGACGGCGAGATCAAGCGCGCACAGGAGCTGGGGCTGGCTGGCTATCCGGTGTTCACGCACAAGCAGCACACGGACATCTCCTACCTCGCATGTGCGCGTGCGCTGATCGGCCATGCCGACGTGATCTATCCGCAGTTCGCGAGCCACAACGCCGGCACCATCGCGGCGATCGCGCAGATGGCGCGTGCCGCGGACGCGCCGTTCGAATTCCAGCGCCTGCACGGCATGGCCGAGGGCGTGTTCCGCGAGGTGCTGGCGACCGACCCCGAGTTGCCGCTGCGCATCTACGCACCGGTGGGCGAGCACCGCGACCTGCTGGCCTACCTCGTGCGCCGACTGCTCGAGAACGGTGCCAACTCGTCGTTCGTGCATCAGCTGTCCGACGAGGGGGTGCCGCCCGAGCAGTTGCTCGCGTCGCCGCTGGCGCGCATCGACGCGCGCAGCCTGCCGCTGCCGCGAGAGCTGTACGGCGCGCACCGCGCCAATTCCACGGGCGCCGACCTCGTGTGCGTGCACGACCGCGCGCCGCTCGACGCCGCGATCGGCGCCGCCCGGATCGGTGCGGTGGCCGAGGCCACGCCGGCCGAGATCGACGCCGCGATGGCCAGGCTGTCCGCCGGTTTTTCGACCTGGAACGCATGCCCAGCCGATGTGCGCGCGGCCGTGCTGCGCCGTGCCGCCGACCTGCTCGATGCGCGTGGGGCCGAGTTCTGCGGCCTGCTCGTGAAGGAGGCGCACAAGACGCTCGGCGACTGCTTGGCCGAGGTGCGTGAGGCGGTCGACTTCCTGCGCTACTACGCCGAACAGGCCGAAGACCAGGCGCTGGATCGCCCGATCAACGGCGTCGGCGTGTTCGTCTGCATCAGCCCGTGGAACTTCCCGCTCGCGATCTTCGCCGGACAGGTGGCGGCGGCCCTGGTCGCCGGCAATGCGGTCGCCGCCAAGCCGGCCGAACAGACGCCGTTCGTGGCGCAGCGCATGGTCGCGCTGCTGCACGAGGCGGGCGTGCCCGCCGACGCTCTCATGCTGCTACACGGGGCGGGCGAGACGGTGGGTGCGCGCCTGGTGGCCGATGCACGCTGCGCTGGCGTGGCCTTCACCGGCAGCACGCAGGTCGCGCACGTCATCCACCGCGCGCTGGCGGCCAAGGAAGGCCCCATCGTGCCGCTGATCGCCGAGACCGGCGGCCTCAACGCGATGATCGTCGACAGCACCGCACTGCCCGAGCAGGTGGTCGATGCCGTCGTGCAGAGCGCCTTTCGCTCGGCCGGCCAGCGCTGCTCGGCGCTGCGGCTGCTGTGCGTGCACGAGAGCATCGCAAGCGGGCTGATCGACATGCTTGCCGGCGCGATGGCCGAACTGAACGTCGGTGTCGCCACGAAGCTCGCAACCGATGTCGGCCCGCTGATCGACGCCGAGGCGCACGCGAACATCGCGCGCCACGTCGAGCGGCTGCACCGTGGCGCACGGCTGCTCGCCGCCAGCCCGCGCGGCGCGGCGGGCCCGAACCACCAGACGCCGATGGCGTTCGAGATCGGCCGCATCGAGGACCTGACCGAGGAGGTGTTCGGCCCGGTGTTGCATGTGGTGCGCTGGTCGGGCGACGTCGACGCGCTGGTGGATCGAATCAACTCACTGGGCTACGGCCTCACGCTCGGTGTACAGACGCGCATCGACAGCCGCGCCCAGCGCATCGCCGAGCGGGCGCGCGTCGGTAACGTCTATGTCAACCGCAACATGATCGGCGCCGTGGTCGGGGTGCAGCCCTTCGGTGGCGAAGGGCTGTCCGGCACCGGGCCCAAGGCCGGTGGGCCGAACTACCTGGCCCGATTCTCCGCCGTGCCTTCTTCGCGATCGCCATCGCCTTCGCCGATGACGCCGCTGGCGGGGTCGCAGGCGGTCGACGAGGCGGCGCTCGCGGGGCTCGCGGCGCGCAGCGTGCCCTGGGCGGCGCGGCCGCTCGGCGAGCGGGTCGCTGCCGTGCGCACCGCAGTGGCGCGGGCCCAGCGCCTCGACGTGCTCGAGGACCGCCTGGCCGATCGCACGCTGCCAGGACCGACCGGCGAGTCCAACGAGTTGCGCCTGCATGGCCGCGGCGTGTTTGCCTTGCTGGCCGACGGCGCTGCCGCGGCCGACGTGGCCGAGGCGGTCGGCCTGGCGCTGGCTGCGGGCAACGCCGTGGCGCTTGTCGGTGCCTCGCTCGATGTCGGGCCAGCGCTTCGCGCGCTCGTGCTGGAAATGCCGACGCAGACCGCGCGCGCGCTGCTCGACGATGCCAGGCTTGCAGGGGTGTGCATGGTGTCCGGTCGCGATACCGACGCGCGCGCCGTTCAGCGCCAGATGGCCGCGCGGCGCGGGCCGATCCTGCCGCTGATCACCACAGCCGAGTGGCACAGCGACGCGCACCTCGTGCGTTTCGCCGCCGAGCAGACCCTGACCATCAACACCGCGGCTGCGGGCGGCAACGCCGCGCTGCTGGGCGGGTTGGCCTGAGCAGGCGCGCCGTCAGTCGAGCTTGATGCCCAGCCGCGAGATGACCGGCCCCCAGCGCTTGACGTCGGCATCGACCGCGCGCTTGAAGTCCGCAGCGCTGCCGCCGACGACCGTGAGACCCTGGGCGTC
>JAOUIM010000445.1 GCA_029884035.1 Aquincola sp.
CCACGGGCGCGCCTTCGCCGGTCTGCATCATCTGCGCCATCTTTCCGGGCGAGGGTTCCCAGGCCAGCACGTTGGGCGCAATCTTCTTGGTGATCGCATCGAAGCCTGGGTCGATCTTGTCTTCGCCGCCGCCATTGATGCGCGCCTGCATCACGAGCGTCAGCAGTCCGTAGCCGTTGGTGATCGGCGGGATCACGACCTTGCCCTTGTACTTGGGGTCGGCCAGATCGTTCCACGACGTCGGCGGTGCCCAGCCGTTCTTCTTGAAGACGTCCTTGTTGTAGCCCAGGCCGGTGGCGATGAAGCCGATGCCCACCGACTTGCCGCCGACCATCTCGGCGTTGGGGTAGAGCTCGGCGATCGAGCCCGACTTCTCGACCGGCGCGCACAGACCCTGGCCCACGGCCTGGTACATCGGACCGTCGTCGATGATTGCGAGCGAGATCTCCTGCTTGCCCTTCTGCGCCTGGATCTTGGCCAGGATGTCGGTCGAGTTGCCGGGCACGTAGACCACCTTCGCGCCGGTCTTGGCCTCGAACGGCGGGATGACCTTTTCTTTCATCAGCGTCTCGGTCGAACCGCCGGAGCCGCCGACGAACAGCGTGGTCTGCGCTGCAGCCAGGCCTGTGGCCAGGATCAGCGTAATGGCGCTCATCGCAGGAAGGTATTTGGACATTGCAGATCTCCTAGGTGGTCTGTGCAAGGGGTGCTCGCACTCTAGGCCAGAGATCTCGCCCCGAAAAATCAAGAATCGTGGCCTGCATATGCCAAAATGTTATCGATGAAATCGGCCCTGAACCTGCGCCACCTCGAAGCCTTCCGCGCCGTGATGGTCGCCGGCAGCGTGGTGGGCGCGGCGCGATTGCTCAACCTCACGCAGCCCGGCGTGAGCCGGACGATCGGGCTGCTGGAGCTGCGGTTGGGCTATGCGCTTTTCGAGCGTCGAGGCCGACGCCTCATCCCGACGCCGGAAGCCGAGTCTCTGTACCGCGAAGTCGAACAGGTGTACGCGGGGATCGAGCGCATTTCGCAGGTGGCTCAGGACATCCGTTTCCAGCGTGCAGGTGCGCTGCGAGTGGCCACATTGCCGGCGCTTGCGCAGGGACTCGTGCCGCATGCAATTACTCGGTTTCTGGAGACTCGGCCCAGCGTGAAGGTCTTCGTCCAGAGCCTGCCGTCACGCCAGATCGCCGAACTGGTATCGGTTCGGCAGTTCGAGGTCGGAGTGGTGGAGCTTCCGCTGACCCACCCGGCAATCGAGACCGATCCCCTGCCGCCTGCGCCGGTGATGGCAGTGCTTCCTGCTGGACATCGGCTGGCCAATCTGCCGGTGATCTCGCTGCGGGATCTCGCGGGCGCGCGGATGATCCTGCTCTCGCAACACAGCTACGTGCGCTACCAGATCGACGACGCGTTTTCCTCGGTGGGTGCCGCTCCCGAGGTCGTGGTCGAAACACCGAGTTCATCGATCGCCTGTGCCATGGTCTTGGCTGGCGCAGGCATCACGCTGGTCTCGAAGTGGACCGCAGAACCGTTTGCCGGCTCGGAGATCGTCGTGCGGCCCGTCAAAGAGAGCCTCGCCTCGCGCTTTGCGATCATCTACCCGAAGGGGCTCTCAGAAGCCGCGCTGTCAAAGGCATTCGCGGAGGAATTGCGTGCCGCCATGATGTCCTGAAACGACCTGGCGCCTCGATCTGCGGCGCTGGCGCACATCTAGATGGCATTGTCTGCTTTGTGCCAGTGGCATCGAATGCCTGCTCCTGGCCGGGTCCAGTTGTTTGCAGTCTCGCTCGTCAGCGGTCGCTGAAACCGCCAAGCGCTGAACTGCCGGTCTTCGACGGTGCGAAGGCTCCAGTACGACCCATATTGGACCGACACGTTGTCAGCCAGATCGTCTAAGAGCAGACTCTTTCCGCTTCCACTCGGCGGACTGCGCGAGTCACTGACGGCGGCTATTGCCGCTCCACAGGAACCGGTTATTGCCCGCCGTAAGAAAGAAGGCCTCGCAATTCAGCCGTGTAGAAGACTGAAGAGGCTCGCATATGCCAGATATGGGTTTCGGCAGACTGCTCCATGGCACGCGCCGTCTCCTTCAAGGGGCGCTTGTGCTTGTACTGGAAGTCGTGATGGTGACCCAACTCATGTGCCAGCACTCTGACGAAAAGAAAGCGCGCCAAGTCCTTTCGATTGAGCCAGCGCACGTGTGATCCTTCGCCGACCGGCTCCACCGTCGCGCCAAAACCTGCCAGAACCTTGCAGTGCAGTGACGTGGCCGGCATCGTCTTGAAGATCCAAAGATCGGTTGGCGTCGAGTACAGCCGAACAACTGCTTCGTCGCTCAGGTAGCTGCCGTACGGATTGCCAACTTCCTCGCTCTTTCGTGCCAGGAGCTCGATGCGCTTGACGCCGTACAGGTACTGAGACTCGATGAATCTGAACATCGCGGCGATATTGCGCTTGTCCAGCGCGAAGCCGTCACCAGGACGAGGGGCCCTTTGCACGACGCGCGGAAAAATGTCAGCGCGCGTTCGCATGATGTGTCTGCGCGCTTGCTCATCTGTACGCTCAGTGCGCCAGGATTTACTCATAACGACAAGAGATTCAGGATAACTGCACCGCCATGAAAACGGAGGCACGCTGCCGCATGTGCTCAAGATCCTTCTTGCTGAGCTCGATGGTCGAGGATCCAGGACGTTTACGCACCAGCATGGCCAGCCACTGCGACGACTCCAGCGGCTGCATCAGTACACGCTGCTCGCCACGCCTCGCGATGTGACCCTCGCGCGCGGCGCAGCCGGGCAATTCATCGAGTCCCGATCGTCCAGCCGGTGGCGGCGAGGTCCTGGCGCGCCCGCGCGATGAACTCGTCCTGATCTGCGGCCTGCCGGTTGGACTCGCGCAAAGACGCTCGGTGATGGTAGACCTTGTCGCCAAGCGTAAAGACACTGCCATTGACGACCATCAGCGGGCTGGTCGCCAGGTCGTGAAGAACGATTCTCATCAGTCCGCACTTCGGCACGCCCGGCCCGAGCATTTCCGCATGTCGCAACTGAGCCGCGTCCGAGTCTGAGGCGCAGACAC
>JAOUIM010000446.1 GCA_029884035.1 Aquincola sp.
GCGCGACCGCATGGCCGTCGACCCAGGTCTCGGCGCCGTCGCCGCGAACGAACCGGTAACGCAACCGGAAGGGCCGCCCGCTGTCGACCGCGGCGCGCCACGCCTCGCGCACGGCAGCCCGGTCGAAGGGGTGCAGCGCGGCCAGCCAGCCCGCGCCTGCCGCCTCCGTGGCGCTCAGGCCGGTGATCTCACACCAGCGGTCGTTCACGTAGGTGCAGCCGCCGCCGGCATCGGTCTGGAAGATGCCCACCGGCGCCGCGGCGGCCAGATGTCGGAATCGCGTCTCGCTGGCCGCGAGCGCGCGCGCGGCGGCACGCGCGTCGCTCACGTCGCGCAGGATCACGGTGAAATAGGTCCGCCCGTCGAGCTCGACATGGGCGATCGACGCCTCGGCGTCGAACAGGCTGCCGTCGAGCCGGCGGCCCTGGATCTCGGTGCGCTCGCCCATCCGGCGCGCCGCACGCGGTGCATGGGCGAAGGCGCGCATGTGCGCGTCGTGACGGGCACGGCGGTTCTCCGGCAGCAGGTGTGCGAGCGGCCGGCCGATGATCTCGCGCGCCGCGCAGGCGAACACGCGCTCGGCGCCCTCGTTGAAGAGCACCACGTCGAGCGCGTCGTCCGCAACGATGACCGCGTCGTCGGCAATCTCGAGCAGGCGGGCGAGCAGCGACCGCGCGTCGGCCGGCGCCAGGCCATGCAGCGACGGGTTCGGTGCGCGCCGGTCCATCGTCACGCCCGCGCCGCGGTCACGACGGCTTGATGCGGGCGACGCCGCCGTAGCTGCCGACCCACAGCGTGCCGTCTCGGCTGGTGGCCATCGAGAACACGGTGTCGTTGAACAGGCCATCGTGCGTGGTCATCACCTCGAAGCCGCCGCCTGCCTTGGCCCGGGCCAGGCCGTTGTTGGTGCCGATCCACAGCACGCCCTTGGCGTCGACGTGAAGCATGAAGACATGGTTGCCCGGCAGCCCTTCGGCGACGGTCAGTTGCGACCAGCGCGAGCCGTCGAATCGCGACAGCCCGCCGCCCCAGGTGCCGGCCCACACCACGCCGTCGCGGTCGACCGCGAGCGAGACGATGTAGTTCGGGTTGTAGGCCACGTTGACGTTCGCCAGCCCCATCTCCTGCTTCTGGCGCGCATGGTGCTCGGACTGCTTCGCGGGGTCGTTCTTGAAGTCGATCGCATCCTTGACGCGCTCGTACGCCGCGCCCAGGCCCTTGGCGTGGTTCCAGTTGTCCCAGCGCCCGCCGGCAAAGCGCGCGAGTCCGCCCTCGGTGCCGAGCCAGATCTCGCCGTGCCTGCCTTGCGCGAGCCCGTAGACCCAGTCGTTGGGCAGCCCGCCGTGGGTGCTCTCGACGGTGTGCAGCTCCCATGCCGAGCGGTCGGCCAACCTGCCGCCCTTGACGCGGTTGACGCCCGACCAGGTGGCGATCCAGACGTCGCCGTCGCTGGCCTCGAGCACGTCGTAGACGAAGGCGTCGCCCAGGCCGTCGGGCACGTTGAACGTTTCCCACTTGTCGGTCTTGGGGTCGAGCAGCGAAAGCCCGCCGCCGTAGGTGCCCACCGCGATGCGGCCGCCGAGCTTGCCGACGAAGAACACGCCATTGGACAGCAGGCCACTTTGCGTGTCGTAGAGCTTGTAGTCGTCCCTGGCGGTGTCGTAGCGCACGAGGCCACCCGAGGTACCGACCCAGACGAGGTCGCCGTCGACATGGATGCGCTTGACGTTCTTGTTGCCGACGCGGAAGTGGGTGAACTTCTGCGCCGGATCGGAGCCGACCTTGCCTTCGCGCTGCGGCGCGGCCGCGGCGACGTGGCCTGCCGGCAGGCGGCTGGCGGCAGGCGCCGTCGCGGTCGCCGCCGATCCGGCGCCGGTGCGGCCGAGCTGGTAGGCGCCGGCCAGCGCGCCGCCCAGGCCGATCACGACGAGCGCGGCGGGCGCGAGTTTGGATGCCATGGTCTTCCGGTCCCCTGCGTCTCAGCGTACGGCAATGCGAGCCACACCCTTCCGAGTGCCGGCCCAGACGTCGCCATTGGGCGCGACCGCCACCGCGTAGACATTGCGGTCGAGCAGACCCTCGGCCGGGCCGAGGTTGACGAAGCGCTTGCCGTCCCAGCGCGACAAGCCCTGGTTGGTGCCGAACCACAGCGCGCCGTCGCGCGCCTGCGCGATGCTGTAGACGATGTTGCCGGCCAGTCCGTCGCGTGCCGTCAGGTTGCTCCAGCGCTTGCCGTCGTAGCGTGCCGCGCCGCCGCCCCAGGTGCCGGCCCAGACGCTGCCGTCGGCCGCGGCCACGATCGAGAACACGTAGTTCGGGTTGTAGGTGGCCAGGCCCTCGCTGCCCACCGACAGGTCATGGCGCGAGCGAGTGCCCAGGCCCGTGTTGGTGGAGAAGGGCAGGTTCTCGGTGTTGGGTGCGCCCATGCCGTCCTTGTGCGTCCACGAGGTCCAGCGCTGGCCGTCGTACATCGTCACGCCGCCCTCGGTGCCGAACCATACGCGATCCTGTGCGTCGACCGCGATGCCGTACACCCACTCGTTGACGAGCTCCTTGACATAGGTGGTGAACTTGCCGCTGCTGGGGTCGAGCCGGTTGACGCCGGCCCAGGTGCCGATCCAGAAGTCGCCGCGCTTTTGCTGCGCGAACGAATAGATCCAGTAGTCGGCCAGCCCGTGCATCGGAAAGAACGTCTTCCACTTGCCGTCCTTGTAGCGCGACACGCCGCCGGCGTTGGTGCCGAACCACTTGTTGCCGTCGCGGTCGAGGCCGATCGCGAAGACGTATTCGTTGGCCAGGCCTTCCTTGCGCGTGAAGGTGTTGCGCAGCCGGCCGGTGGCGAGATCGACCTCGTGCACGCCGGCCGAGGTGCCGACCCACAAGACGTTGCGCGCGGGCTCGACCGTCAGTGCGCGCACGTAGACGCTGGGGCCGACCTCGTAGGCATCGACCACGCGCTGGGCATGCGCGGCGCCGCAGGCCGCGAGCACCACCGCGGCCGCTACGCAGGCACGGCCGAGGCGGCCGTGGCGGGGCGCTGCAGCCGCAGCGCCAGAGCAGGCGACCGAAGCCGCTTCG
>JAOUIM010000447.1 GCA_029884035.1 Aquincola sp.
CGCGCGAATGGCTTCCTCCCCGGCGAGCTTGGTGCGGCCGTACACGGACAGCGGGCCGGTGGGCGCGCCCTCGTCGCGCGCCGTGGTGCCGCTGCCGTCGAACACGTAGTCGGTGCTGTAGTGCACCAGGAGGGCACCGAGCGTTGCCGCTTCGGCCGCCAGCACGCGCGGCGCCTCGGCATTGATCGTGTGTGCGAGCTCGGGCTCGCTCTCGGCCTTGTCCACCGCGGTGTGCGCCGCGGCATTGACGATCACGTCGGGCCGCACCGCACGCACCGTGTCGACCAGCCCGGCTGGGCGCGTAAAGTCGGCATGCAGGTCGGTGCTGTCGAAGTCCAGCGCCACCACGTCGCCCAGCACCGCGAGCGACCGCTGCAACTCCCAGCCGACCTGCCCGCCCTTGCCGAACAGCAGCACTCTCATCGTGCGGCGTAGTTCCTGGCCACCCAGTCGCGGTAGCCGCCGCTTTGCACGCCGGCCACCCAGTCGGCGTGATCCAGGTACCACTGCACCGTCTTGCGGATGCCGGTGTCGAAGGTTTCCGCCGGTCGCCAGCCCAGTTCGCGCTCGATCTTGCGCGCGTCGATCGCGTAGCGCCGGTCGTGACCGGGGCGGTCCTTCACGTAGCTGATGAGCCGCGCGTAGGAACCCTCGGCGCTTGGCCGCAGCTCGTCGAGGAGCGTGCAGACCGTCCTGACGATCTCGATGTTGGGCTTCTCGTTCCAGCCGCCCACGTTGTACGTTTCGCCGACCTTGCCCTTGGCGAGCACAGTGCGGATCGCGCTGCAATGGTCGCCCACGTACAGCCAGTCGCGCACCTGCATGCCGTCGCCGTACACCGGCAGCGGCTTGCCGGCGAGCGCGTTGACGATCATCAGCGGGATCAACTTCTCGGGGAAGTGGTACGGCCCGTAGTTGTTCGAGCAGTTGGTGGTGAGCACCGGAAGGCCGTAGGTGTGGTGCCAGGCGCGCACCAAATGGTCGCTCGCGGCCTTGCTGGCCGAGTATGGGCTGTTGGGTTCGTAGGGGTGGGTCTCGGTGAATGCCGGCGCGCCGGGCGCCAGAGAGCCGTAGACCTCGTCGGTGCTGACGTGCAGGAAGCGGAACGCAGACTTGGCATTGGCTTCGAGCGCACCCCAATAGCCGCGCGCGGCTTCGAGCAGCGCGAAGGTGCCGAGCACGTTGGTGCGCATGAACTCGCCGGGCCCGTGGATGCTGCGATCGACATGGCTCTCCGCCGCGAAATTGACGATCGCGCGCGGCCTGTACTCGGCAAGCAGCCGGTCGACCAGCGCACGGTCGCCGATGTCGCCCTGCACGAAGACATGCCGTGCATCGCCGCGCAGTGCGTCGAGGTTGTGCAGGTTGCCGGCGTAGGTCAGTGCGTCGAGGTTGACGATCTGCTCGTCGGACTGGCCGAACCAGTCGAGCACGAAGTTGCTGCCGATGAAGCCGGCGCCGCCGGTGACGAGGAGGGTCATTGCTTGCGGGAGCGAGAGCGCTGCGCTCAAGTATGCCCTGCACCTGCGCGCCGACTGGCAGCCGCTGCGCGTTCGTGGGGGTCATGCGAGCGGTACTCTCGCACGTGCGAGGCCGGCGCGAGGAATCGGCGGGCGCAATTCAGTGGCTGGGCCGATTCATGCCGGAGGCGCCGCGCGGTACTCCGGCACCAGGCGGGCGAGCGCGATCTGGGCCGCGGCAGGTTCGGGGCCGGCGCCTTCATTGGAGCGGGCCAGAGCCAGCAAGGCCTCGAGCCGTGAATCGTGCGACCCGAGCCGCGCCACGCGCAATGCCGCCACCGACGTGGGCAGGGTGGAGTCCGCATCCGCCAGAAGCTCCTCGAAGAGCTTCTCGCCCGGACGCAGCCCGCTGAACTCGATACGGATCTCGTCCTCCGCGTGTCCGGCCAGGCGCAGCATCTGCCGTGCCAGCTCGACAATCTTCACTGGCTCGCCCATGTCGAGCACCAGCACCTGGCCGCTTTCGCCGATCGCGGCGGCCTGCAACACCAGGCGCGCGGCCTCGGGGATCGTCATGAAGTAGCGGATGATCTCCGGGTGGGTCACGGTCACCGGCCCGCCACGGGCAATCTGCTCCTTGAACTTGGGGATCACGCTGCCCGAGCTGCCGAGCACGTTGCCGAAGCGCACGGCCATGAAACGCGTGCCCTCGTGCTCCGCGGCGAGCGAGCTGATCACCATCTCGGCGGCGCGCTTTGTCGCACCCATCACGTTGGTCGGATTGACCGCCTTGTCGGTGGAAATCAGCACGAATCGCTCGGCGCCATGCTCGGCGGCAGCCAGCGCCGCGTGGTAGGTGCCCAGCACGTTGTTGCGCAAACACTGCCAGGCGTTGGCGCCCTCCTCCATCAGCGGCACGTGCTTGAACGCCGCGGCATGGAACACCACTTGCGGCCGCCACTGGGCGAATGTCGCGTGCAGGTGCTCGAGATCCTTCACATCACCGATCAAACGCACCAGCGGCAGTCCGGGGAAGCGTTCGCTTAAGTCCTGCTCGATCGTGTAGAGGTTGTATTCCGAGAGCTCGTAGAGCACCAGCCGCGCCGGCTGGTAGCGCGCGACCTGGCGGCACAGCTCGCTGCCGATGCTGCCGCCCGCGCCAGTGACGAGCACCGTCTTGCCGTGCAGCACCGCGTCGATGCCCGCTTCGTCGAGCACCACCGGCTCGCGCCCGAGCAGGTCCTCGGGTTCGATGTCGCGTACGCGGTTGACTGGCGCGCCCTTCTGCAATTCATCGGCGTTGGGCACGGTCAGCACGGGCAGGCCAGTCGATGCGGCCAACTCGAACACCCGGCGACGCGCCGCACCGCGCAGCGAGGGCATCGCGATGATCACGTGCGTGGCACCGGCGTGCGTGCCTCTTTCGGTCAATGCCGACAAGGGGCCGAGCACCGGCACGCCAGCAATGCGGGCGCCCTGCTTGTCGCGGTCGTCGTCGAGCAGGCCCAACACGGTCCAGCCGCGCTGGTGGATGCCGGCCAGCAGCAGCCGCGCCGCCTCGCCCGCACCGATCACGATCGCGCGCCGCACCTCGTCGTCGCTG
>JAOUIM010000448.1 GCA_029884035.1 Aquincola sp.
AGATCCTCCCGCAGCAGGAAGTCCTCGTCGGTGAAGGCCAGCCGGTAGCTGCTGTCGGGGCCTGCATAGCGCGAGGCTGGCTTGACCGCCGCGGCTTCCTCCTGTGCAGAGGGAAAGTTGCGCGCGGCGAGTTCGGGAATCTTCGGGCTCATGGCGCCAGCTTACGCTGCTCAGGTTGCCGGCGACAACGTGCTCACGTAGTCGTGTTGCGCCGTCCACAAGGTCGAGACGCGGTACTCGACCGGCTTGTCGTTCAGTGCCAGTGCGGTGCGCCGCACCTGCAGCACCGGGGTGCCCGGCACGACGCCGAGGATGCGCGCGGCGGTGCGGTCCGCACCGACCGCGCGCACCCGTTCGTGCGCGCGCACGACGGTGATGCCGAAGCCGGTCTGGTAGAGGTGGTAGATCGTGCTCGGACGCTCGCGCAGGCGCTTCTCGGTCAGGCCGCGGAACAGCGCCGCGGGCAGCGTGAGCCGGTCGTACACGACAGGACGGCCCTGCAATGCGAGGCGGTTCTCGACCAGGATCACCGGCTCGCCGGCGCGCAGTCCGAGCGCGTCGGCCGCCTCCTCATCGAGGCGTCCGCGCTCGAACGACAGCAGTTCCACCTGCGGCGCCTCGCGGCGGCCATCGCTTCGCTCGACATGGAAGAACTGGAACACGAAGCGATCGGTCGTGTGGGTGGCGACGAAGGTGCCGCGACCCTGGCGGCGCAGCAGGATGCGCTCGGCCACCAGTTCGTCGACGGCATGCCGCAAGGTGCCGATCGAGATCCCGAGCGCGGCCGCCAGCGCTGTCTCGTTGGGCAGCGCACGGCCGGGCGGGCAGCGCCCGCTCTCGATGGCCGCGAGCAGCGCCTGCTTGGCCAGGCGATACAGCGGGGCGCCAGCGGCCTGGCCGGGATCGAGGCGCTCGAAAGCGGGTTCGCTCATCGGGGCCATGCTAGCCGCCGTCGGCAATTCATACAAGTCATTCAAATGACCTGATTGACGACGGACGAACGCTGCCTAAACTTGCGCCATTCCTGCACAACGCAACCAAGGAGCACACGCATGATTCATTTCGTGCTGCATGACGCCAAGGACACCGTGGCGGTCGTGGTCGTCGAAGGCGTGAAGGCCGGCATGGAACTGTCCGGCTGGATCATGGACGAGGACAAGATGACCAACGTCGTCGCCCGATCCGACATCCCGATCGGCCACAAGGTCGCGCTCAAGGACATGGCCACCGGCGACACCGTCTGGAAGTACGGCATCGACATGGGCAAGGTCGTCGCGCCGATCAAGGCCGGCGAGCACGCCCACGTGCAGAACATCAAGACGAAGCGCTGGTGAATTGACCACCCCCGGAGCGGCTGACGCCGCTCCCCCTCAAGGGGGCGCCGCCAGTGGCCCGGCCAAGCCGGCTCCACGGCGTCTGCTTGGAAAGAACCGCACTTTGGAGCAATTGAAATGAGCGTCATCTCGAAAGACACCACCTTCCTCGGCTACCGGCGTGAGAACGGCCGCGTGGGCATCCGCAACCACGTGATCATCCTGCCGCTGGACGACTTGTCCAACGCGGCGGCCGAGGCCGTGGCGCACAACATCAAGGGTGCGCTGGCGATCCCGCATCCCTATGGCCGGCTGCAGTTCGGTGCCGACCTGGAACTGCACTTCCGTACCCTGATCGGCGCGGGCTGCAACCCGAACGTCGCGGCGGTCGTCGTGATCGGCATCGAGGACGGCTGGACGCAGAAGGTGGTCGACGGCATCAAGGCCACCGGCAAGCCGGTGGTGGGCTTCGGCATCGAACTGCACGGCGACCACGACACGATCCTGCGTGCCAGCAAGGCGGCGCGTGAGTACGTGCAGTGGGCCAGCGAGAAGCAGCGCGAGGTGTGCGGCATCTCCGAGCTGTGGGTCAGCACCAAGTGCGGCGAGAGCGACACCACCAGTGGCTGCGGCGCCAACCCGACGGTGGGCAACGCGTTCGACAAGCTGCACCCGCTGGGCAACTACCTGTGCTTCGGCGAGACCACCGAGCTCACCGGCGGCGAGCAGATTGTCGCGGCGCGCTGCGCCAACGACGCTGTGCGCGAGCGCTTCATGTTCATGTTCAACCGCTACCAGGAAGTGATCAACCGCCACAAGACGACCGACCTCTCCGAAAGCCAGCCGACCAAGGGCAACATCGCCGGCGGCCTGACGACGATCGAGGAGAAGGCGCTGGGCAACATCCAGAAGATCGGCAAGGTGTGCACGGTCGACGGCGTGATCGACAAGGCCGAGATGCCCACCCACCCGGGCCTGTGGTTCATGGACAGCTCGAGCGCGGCTGCCGAAATGGTGACGCTGTGTGCCGCTTCGGGCTACGCAGTGCACTTCTTCCCGACCGGCCAGGGCAACGTGATCGGCAACCCGATCCTGCCCGTCATCAAGATCTGCGCCAACCCCCGCACCGTGCGCACGATGAGCGAACACATCGACGTCGACACCAGTGGGCTGCTGCAACGCGAGATCACACTCGACCAGGCCGGCGACAAGCTGCTCGAATGCATGCTGCGCACCGCCAACGGGCGCCTGACCGCCGCCGAGGCGCTGGGCCACCGTGAGTTCGTGATGACGCGGCTGTACGAATCGGCCTGACCGATCATGGCGAGGATCGTCATTTCCGAGTTCATGGACGAACGTGCGGTCGGCCGGCTGCGCAGCGCCGGGCACGAGGTCCTCTACGACCCCAAGCTCGTCGACGACGCGCCACGGCTGAAAGCCGCGGCAGCCGGCGCCGACGTGCTGATCGTGCGCAACCGCACCCAGGTTCGTGGTGATCTGCTCGCGGCGTTGACCAGGTGCCGTGTCGTCGGGCGCCTGGGCGTCGGCCTGGACAACATCGACGTTCCCGCCTGCGAAGCAAGGGGCATGACGGTGATCCCGGCCACCGGGGCCAATGCGCTGTCGGTGGCCGAGTACGTGATCGCCGGTGCGATGTTGCTGCTGCGTGGCGCCTACCAGAGCACGGGCGCGGTCGCAGCAGGCCAGTGGCCGCGCAATGCGCTGTCCAACGGGCGCGAGATCGCAGGC
>JAOUIM010000449.1 GCA_029884035.1 Aquincola sp.
CTGTGAGCAGCGAGCGCGTGGCATTGGCGAGGTTGGGCCCCGCAAACGCGCCGAGGATCCCACCGGCCAGCACCAGTGAAATTGCGCGTTCCTTCATGCCCGTCGCAACCAGCTCCGGTCCGGCGAATCGGTACAGCGCTGCATTGGCGTTGTAGAAGCCCGCGACCAGCGTCGCGGCGACGAGCAGCGGGAAATTCCGCGTCGTCACCGCATAGGCGCAGACGGCTGCCGCCATTGCTGCAACGACAAGCCCGAACTGGAACGATCGTCGGCGCCCGATGTGCCTCTGCATGCGGGCCACCGGGCCGGTCGACAGCGCGCTGCCGACGACATAGCCCATGACCGGCAGCGTGGCCATCCAGCCCTGCGGCGCAAGCGACAGGCCCACCAACCCATTGATGGCAATGAAGACGACATTGTTGGTGAGGAACAGGCCCTGGCACAGGGCGAGCAGCAGCAGTTGGCGGTTCATCGGGGCGCATCATCGCACTGCGACACAATCGCCTCGCCATGTCGCTTTTCGACGACGAACCTCGCTCCCCGCCAGCCATGGCGGCGTCGGTCGACGCGCCGCTGGCCGAGCGCCTGCGCCCACGCACTCTGGCTGAGGTGATCGGGCAGCGTCACCTGTTGGCGCCGGGCAAGCCGCTGGCGGCTGCGTTCGATTCCGGCCGCCTGCACTCGATGATCCTTTGGGGTCCCCCGGGCGTTGGCAAGACGACGCTGGCGCGCCTGGTCGCGCAGGCCTTCGACGCGGAGTTCATCCAGATTTCCGCGGTGCTCGGCGGTGTGAAGGACATCCGCGATGCGGTCGAACGCGCGCAGGCCGCGCGGCGCGTCGGGCGCGCGAGCATCGTCTTCGTCGACGAGGTCCACCGCTTCAACAAGGCCCAGCAGGATGCCTTCCTTCCGCACGTCGAGGGCGGCCTGTTCACGTTCATCGGCGCGACGACCGAGAACCCGTCGTTCGAGGTCAACTCCGCCCTGCTGTCGCGCGCCACGGTCCACGTGCTGCAACCGCTCGCCGCCGACGAACTCGGTGCGCTGCTCGAACGCGCGCGCGGGGCGGTCGGCGCGCCGCCGTTCACTGACGCGGCGCGCGAGCGCCTGATCGGCTATGCCGACGGTGACGCGCGCCGGCTGCTCAACGTCGTGGAGAACGTCGCGACCGTCATGGGTGAGGCGGCGCAGATCGACGAGCCGCTGCTCGAGCGCGCGCTGGGCGACCAGCTGCGTCGCTACGACAAGGGGGGCGAACAGTTCTACGACACGATCTCGGCACTGCACAAGGCGGTGCGCGGCAGCGACCCCGACGCCTCGCTGTACTGGCTCGTGCGCATGCTCGACGGCGGGGTCGATCCGCGCTACGTGGCGCGGCGCGTGATCCGCATGGCCAGCGAGGACATCGGCCTGGCCGATCCGCGGGGCCTGCGCATCGCGCTGGACGCGGCCGAGGTCTACGAACGACTCGGTTCGCCTGAGGGCGAACTGGCACTCGCGCAGGCGGTGCTGTTCCTTGCCGCAGCGCCGAAGAGCAATGCGGCGTACGTGGCCTACAACGAGGCGAAGGCCTTCGTGAAGGACGATGGCACGCGAGCGGTGCCGCTTCGCCTGCGCAATGCACCGACCCAGCTGATGAAGCAGCTCGACTACGGCCGCGGCTACCGCTACGCGCACGACGAGGGCGAAGGCTTCGCGGCCGGAGAGAACTACTTCCCTGACGACATCGGTCGGTCGCCAAGCTTCTACCGCCCCACCGATCGCGGCCTGGAGGCGCAGATCGGCGAGAAGCTCGAGCGCCTGCGCGAGGCGAACAAGAAAGCTCAGAGCGGGTAGCCGCGCCGCGGCACGACGGCTCGCATCGCGAACGCGGTGCGCACGCGTGCGACGTGCGGGAACGCGGCGACATGGCGCCGGTGCACGCGCTCGTAGTCGCGCATGTCGGCCACCGCCACGCGAAGCAGGTAGTCGAAGTCGCCCGACATCAGGTGGCACTCGAGCACATCGGGGCAGGCTGCGACGGCGCGTTCGAATGCATCGAGTGCGGCGCTGCCCTGGTTGTCGAGCGTGACCTCGACGAACACGGTGGTCGGCCGGCCGATCGCCTCGCCATCGAGCAGCGCGGCGTAGCCTGCGATCACCCCCGACTGCTCGAGCCGCTGCAGGCGACGGAAACAGGCGGACGCCGACAGGCCGATGCGCTGCGCCAGCTCGGCATTGGTCAGACGACCGTCGGCCTGCAGCAGCCGCAGCAGTTCTCGGTCCAGTTTGTCAATATCCATGCGTGAAACGTTGATTCTACGGAAGATTCATGTTGAATTGATGGTTTCTACGCTCGAAAGACGCAACCCTGTTCGACGTCGGGCTGTGCACCATGACGCCATCACAACCCAGCGAGGCAGGCCATGCGCATCGGTGTCCCCAAGGAAATCAAGAACCACGAATATCGCGTCGGCATGACGCCGTCGTCGGTGCGCGAGGCGGTCCACCATGGCCATGAGGTCGTGGTGCAAGCGGGCGCGGGGGCCGGCATCGGTTGCGATGATGGGCAATACGCCGCGGCCGGCGCGAAGGTGCTGCCCGACGCCCAAGCGGTGTTCACGGCGGCCGAGATGATCGTCAAAGTCAAGGAGCCTCAGCCCGTCGAGTGCGCGATGTTGCGCAAGGGGCAGATCCTCTTCACCTATCTGCACCTCGCACCCGATCGCACGCAGGCCGAGGGCCTGATCAAGAGCGGCTGCACGGCGATCGCCTACGAGACGATCACCGACGATCGCGGTGGTCTGCCTTTGCTGGCGCCGATGAGCGAAGTGGCCGGCCGCATGTCAATCCAGGTCGGCGCGGTGGCGCTGCAGAAGGCCAACGGCGGCCGCGGCGTGCTGCTTGGTGGTGTCCCCGGCGTTGCACCAGGCAAGGTGGTCGTCATCGGCGGCGGCGTGGTCGGCACGCATGCGGCGCGCATGGCGGTGGGCATGGGCGCGGATGTCACGGTGCTCGATCGCTCGCTGCCGCGATTGCGTCAGCTCGACGATCTGTTCGCCGGTCGTCTGCAGACTCA
>JAOUIM010000450.1 GCA_029884035.1 Aquincola sp.
GGCCGACGCCCACTGGCAGCCGCATGCGCAGCGGCGTGCCGATGAAGTCGACGTGCTCGTACTCGGCGCCGGCCAGATGGGCGCGGCGGTCGCCGCACGCCTGGCATCGCAGAACTATGGCGTGCGCACCTGGAGGAGCGGCGACGGCACGCCGCTGGCCGCGCAGCTTGGCGGCGCCGACATCGTGATCGACCTGTTGCCCCTCACGCCTATGACGCGCGGCCTGCTCGATGCGCGCGCCTGGGCCGCAATGCGGCGAGGCGCATCGTTCGTCAACCTCGCGCGCGGCGCCCACGTGGTCGAGGCCGACCTGATCGCCGCGCTCGACAGCGGCCACGTGCACCGCGCGGTGCTCGACGTGTTTGCCACCGAACCGCTGCCACGCGACCATCCGTTCTGGCGCCATCCGAAGGTGACCGTGCTGCCGCATGTGGCCGCGCTGACCGACGAGCGCAGCGCCGCGGCGATCGCTGCGGCCAACCTGCGCGCGCTGGCGCGCGGCGAGCCGATCGCGCACCTGGTCGATCGGGCCCGCGGCTACTGACCGGAGCGGCCCGTCACGCCTGCAATGCGAGCTGCAACCGCACCGGCGGCGCACCTCGCGGCGCGCTCGTCGTCGCCAGATGCTGCATCGTCAGCAGTGCGAGGCGCTTGAGCGCCGACCAGGCGTCCAGCGGCCACTCGGGGTGCTTTAGACCCTTGATTACCCCGTCGCACACGCTGGCGGCCTGCACCAGGTGCGCCAGCTGGTGATCGGCCAGCAGCGGCAGCACGCGCTCGAACAGCCGCTCCTTGACGCCCCACACGCGCGCCTCGCGCAGCGCGAGGGGCATGGGCCGGCCGTCGGCCATCGCGTCCTTGATCCGCTTCAGGGCGCGGATGTCCTCGGCCAGGCTCCAGTGCACGAGCACGGCCGCCTCGCCCTCGGCCTCGAGCCCTTCGAGCATGCGAAGCGCGCGGCCCACCTGTCCGGCGAGCACGGCCTCGCCAAGCTTGAACACGTCGTACCGCGCCACGTTGAGCACAGCGGCCTCGACCTGCTCGAAGGACAGTTCGCCCGGCGGGTAAAGCAGGCCCAGCTTCTGCAACTCCTGGTGCGCCGCGAGCAGGTTGCCCTCGACGCGATCGGCGAAGAACGCCAGCGTGTGCTGGCCGGCCTCGCCCTCGGCGACGCGCTGGCCCTGTGCGGCCAGGCGCCGCGCGATCCAGGCCGGCAGCTCCCGCCGCTCGACCGCGTCGACCTTGACCATGACGCCCGCGGCGTCGAGCGCGGTGAACCAACCACTCTTGATCTGCTGGAAATCGAGTTTGGGCAGGTGGATCAGCGTCACGACGTCGTCGGACAGCGAATCGCAGTAGCGCTGCAGCGCCTCGGAGCCTTCCTTGCCCGGCTTGCCGTTGGGAAGGCGCAATTCGATCAGCTGACGTTCGGCGAACAGGCTCATGGCCTGCGAAGCGCCGACGAAACCGTCCCAGTCGAAGTGTGCGGCGTTGCCGACGGTGAAGACCTTGCGCTCGCCGTAGCCCGCGCCGCGCGCGGCGGCACGCAGCGCGTCGCCGGCTTCCTGGGCCAGCAGCGGTTCGTCTCCATGAATCGTGTACAGCGGCCGCAGGCCCTTTTCGAGGTGGGCGGCGAGTTGCTCGGGCTTGACCTGCATCGCGGGGACTCAGCTCTTCCAAGGCGCGATGGCGGCGAGTCGCCGCAGCACCTGCGCCACGATGTCTTCGTCCATGGCGCGGTACAGCAGCGCCTCTTCCTGCTGCTTGGCCAGCGCCGCGGTCTCGCTATAGCTCATGTCACGCGTGAGTAGCAGGTCCGATGCCGGCAGCAGCAGCTTGCCCGCCGGCGTGGCCACCCGGAAGCGAAGCCGCACGCGCAACTGCAGCTCGCGAACCTGGCCGGCGGCGGTGGAAGCCGCCACTGTCTTCTCGCGCGCGTCGGCCAAGGCATCGAACACGGCCTCGGCCTGCCCAGGCTGTTCAGGCAGTGTGACACCGGCACGCTCGAGCTCACTGCGCAGCACGCCGCGCAGTGGAGAAGTGGGTTGGAAGCCGACCAGTGCGATCGAGCGAAACGGCAGCGCAGGCGACTGCCGCAACTGGAAGCCGCAGCCCGCGAACGCGGCGCCCGAGACGGTGATCAGGGCGGCGCGGCGTCGCATCGTCAGGCCACGACATTGACCAGGCGACCCGGCACGACCTTGACCAGCTTTGCGGGTCGGCCTTCACCGAACTTGGCGAACTCCGGGCTCGACAGGGCCGCCGACTCGATCGCCTTGGCGTCGGCGGCGGCACTCACGCGCACCTTGCCGCGTGTCTTGCCGTTGACCTGGAGCACGAGTTCGATCTCGTCGCGCACGAGCGCCGACTCGTCGACCACGGGCATCCTCGCGTCGAGCAACGCGCCCACCGCGGCTGCGAAGCCGAGTTCTTGCCAGAGCACTTGCGTGATGTGCGGGCAGGCGGGGTAGAGCACGCGCAGCAGCACCGACAGGCCCTCGCGAAGCGCGGCCGCGTCGCCCGCGGAGCCGTCGGGCGGGAAGTCCTCCAGCGCATTGAGCAGTTTCATGGCGCCGGACACCACGGTGTTGTACTGCATGCGCTCGTAGTCGTAGCTGACCTGCCTGAGCACCGCGTGGATCTCGCGCCGCAGCGCCTTGGCTGCGTCGCTGACCGCCACGACGTCGTCGCGCGCGCCGCGCACGAGATCGGCGTGCCGCGCGGCGAACTGCCAGACGCGGCGCAGGAAGCGCGACGAGCCTTCGACGCCGGTATCCGACCAGACCGAGGCGTCCTCGGGCCCGCCGACGAACATGACGAACAGGCGCGCGGTGTCGGCGCCATAGCGGTCGATCAGCTCCTGCGGATCGACGCCGTTGCGCTCGGTCTTGCCCATCTTTCCGACGCCGTCGTACTGCACCGGCGTACCGTCGGCCGCCACGCCGCCGGTGATGTGGCCGGCCGCATCGAGCGTGGGCTTGACCTCGGTGGGTGGCACGTAGTCCTTGCCGCCCTTGCCGTTGCGCGTGTAGAAGAT
>JAOUIM010000451.1 GCA_029884035.1 Aquincola sp.
GAAGCAGCTGCAGCGACGCTTCGAGCTGCCGATTCGACGCACGTCGGGCCGCATCCAATGCCTCTGAAACGAGAGCGCGTGCCCGAGTGAAGTCGCCCAGATCCAGCAGGACTTCGCCAAACTCCGGCAGCAGCGCGAGGCGACTCGGATCCTCCTTCTCGAGCAGTGCCACCGCGCGCCCGAACAGATTGCCCGCGGCGTGAACGTCGCCGCGCGCAAAGGCGCGCCGCGCCGCGTTCGCGAGGCGGGTGGCGGCGTCACGTCCGATGGCAACACCCTGTTCATCCAGCGGCCCAAGTTCGGAAAGGTATCGATGCGCCTGCTCGAGGTGATAGCCAAGGATCTCCTCGAGTTCGAGCCCGCGCTCGTTTTCGGCGTTGATGCGGTCCTGCCAGCGCACGAATTCGACGTGCAGCGTGGCGCGGGCGCGCTTGAGCAATCCGTTGTAGACGGTGTCGCGCACTAGGTGGTGGTGAAAGCGAAAGTTCGCATCGGCGTCGTGCGAATCGATCGGCTTGATGAAGTGCTTGTGGCTCAGTGCCACCAGTTGCTTCGGCACCGCCGGACGCAACACCGCGGGCGCCAGCGACTCGACCGCCGGCTGCGGGAACTCCAGGCCGACCACCGCCGCAGGCTCGACGGTGGCGCGCTCCTCGCGACCCAGGCGGTCCAGCCGCGCCTCGAGCAGCGCGCGGATCGTGGGCGGCACGACGATCTCGTCGCCTGCCTCGCCCGCCAGACCGGCCATGCCGGCGAGCCCCGTCGCTTCGTCGTCGTGCTGCAGCGCACGGCTGTCGACGAGCATCGCCAGCATCTGCTCGACGTACAGCGGGTTGCCCTCGGCCGCCGCGACGATCCGCTTGACAGCGGCAGGGGGGAGCGAGGCCCTCCCGAGAAGGTGCGTGACCACCGCTTCGGCAGCGCTCTCGGACAGCGGCCGCAGCACCAGGCGCGTTGCGTTCTCGCGGTCGGGCCAGGTCGGTCGCTCTTCGATCAACTCATGACGCGCGCTCGCCAGCAATAGGATCGGAGAGTCCTTGGCCTCGTCGAGCACATGCTCGAGCAGTTCCAGGAAGGCCTGCTCGGCCCAGTGGATGTCGTCGATCACCGCGATCACCGGCTGCCGCGCGGCCAGGCTCTGCAGGAAACGGCGCGCCGCCCAGTTCAGTTCGTGCAGCGGATAGCTCGCGGTCGACAGGCCGATGGCCGATGCCAGTCGCGCAGCGACGTCGGCGTCACCCGTCAACTCGAGCAGGCGCGCCTGCGCTTCCTCAGTCGAATTATCGGTGCGGATGTGCGCCGAGGCCATCTCCACCAGTGGCCAGAACGTGATGCCGTCGCCATAGGGCAGGCAGCGGCCGCGCAGCACCGTCGCGTGCGCGGCGTGGCGCTGAACCACTTCGTGGATCAGGCGCGACTTGCCCATCCCGGCGTCGCCGATGACCGTCACCAGTCGCACGACGCGACCGTTGGTCACGTCCTCCCAGGCTTGCGCCAGCGCGGCCAATTCCTCGTCGCGGCCGGCCAGCGGTGTGTCGACGCGGCGCACGTTGCCATCGAGCCCGGCAGCCGACACGAGCCGGTACGCCGGCACGCGCTCGGCCTTGCCCTTGAGCACGAGCGGCTCGACCGCATCGACCTCGACCGCGTCGCGCACCAGGCGCCAGGTCGTTTCGCCGAGGTAGATCTGGTCGACAGGCGCAGCCTGCTCGAGCCGGGCCGCCACATTGACGGCGTCACCGGTGGCCAGCTTCTGGTCCGCGGCCGGATCGTCATTGGCAACGACCTCGCCGGTATTGATGCCGGTGCGATTGGCCAGCGCCACGCCATAGCGCTGGCGCAGGTCGACGTTCAGTGTCTCGAGTGCCAGGCGCATGCCGTGCGCTGCGCGCACAGCGCGCAGCGCATCGTCCTCGTGCGCCCGCGGCAGGCCGAACACCGCCATGATCGCGTCGCCGATGAACTTCTCCACCTTGCCACCATGGCGCGCGATCTCCGCCGACATGGCCGAGAAGTAGCGCTCCTTGACCTCGTGCAGCGCCTCGGTGTCGATGCGCTCGCCCAATGCGGTGCTGTCCTTCAGGTCGGTGAAGATGATCGTCACGGTCTTGCGCACCTCGCGCGCGGGCAGCGCCGGCTCTGCCGTGGCCAGGGGCGTGCCGCAGTAGCCGCAAAGCCTGAATTTCGGCGGGTTCTCTTCGCCGCAGTTCGGGCACTTGACCATCGGCGCAGTCTAGCGTCGCGTCCGTGCGGTCGACGGCCTTCGTGTCATGGACTCAAGCGCTGCCCAGCACGCGAAGGATGTCCCGACCGTAGGCGTCGAGCTTCTTCGCGCCCACGCCGCTCACCTTCGACAGCGCCTCGATCGAGGTCGGCAGCTCGCTCGCCATCGCGGCCAGCGTGGCGTCGTGGAACACCACGTAGGCGGGCAGGTTGTGCTCACGCGCAACCTCCGCGCGCCACGCACGCAGTGCGGCGAATCGTTGCTGCGCGGCGGGCTCGAGCGGGGCCGCAACCGGAACGGCGCTCCTACCGTCGCCGCGCGCGGGCCGGCGCGCCCTGCCGCGCGGCGGCACCTCGCGCGGCACGCGCAGCACGATCGAGACTTCGCCCCTGAGCACCGCGCGCGCGGTATCGGTGAGCGCGAGCGTGTTGTAGTCGCCCTCGGTGGTCACATGGCCGAGCGCGACGAGCTGGCGCAGCACGCCGCGCCAGCGTGCCTCGTCGAGATCGGCGCCGACGCCAAAGGTCGACAGGCGCTCGTGCCCATGCTGCCCGACCTTGTCGGTACGCTTGCCCCGCAGCACGTCGATCAGGTGGGCCGCGCCGTAGCCGATGCCGCTCATCTGCTGCATGCGGTAGATGCACGACAGCAGCTTGCGCGCCGCCTCGGTGCCGTCCCACGTGTCGGGCGGCGCCACGCAGTTGTCGCAGTTGTTGCAACCCCAAGCTTGCGGCTTCGCCGCGGCGCCGCCCCCCGAGGGGGCGTGCCCGGCTTGGGGCGGCTCGGCGCGGGGCGGCGCAGGGTGGTCG